>JAPTUI010000577.1 GCA_028067895.1 Pseudomonadota bacterium
GTCCCGACCAGCCGCTCACAGGCCGAGAGGTCTGCGCCACCTGTCAATTCGAAGGACAGCCGGATCTTCTGAATCCCGACCGGCACCGCCTTGTCGACACCGAGCGTACCGCGGGCATCCCACAGACCCTCAGCGATGATTCGTCCGCCGGTGATCGGCACGCTCGTTGCCGTCGCGACCGCGAGCAGCGTCACGCCCGCGCAGGCCGCCACTGACTCGAGCAACAGGTCGGCCGAACAGGCGAACTCACCGGTGCCGCCCGTCGAGGGATGCAGCCCGGCAGCGGACGCACGATCCGAGAGCCTGACGGCGATCCGATCAGGTTCGAGCCGCAGCGCAACCCGCGAGGTCACCTGTGCCGAGTCTGGCGCGCTGCGGTAGGCCTGTTTGATCGGGCCCTGCACCGCTCTGAGTCCTTCGGCATTCACTGCGCAATTCCTCTGGTCTTTGTGGCGGCCCCTGGGCGGCCGTCCCCATCATGCCTTCGGCGTCGCACCCAGATACTTAGCAAACCAGTCGAGCGCCCGCAGCAGGACGTTTCTACGATCGGCCGGCTTGTAGAACGCATGGCCCTCACCGGCGTACACCACCAGCTTCGCCGGCACGCCCATCGCACGCAGCGCGTGCCAGTACTCGAACGACTGCGGGGCCGGGCATTCCCCGTCGTATTGGCCCACGACGATCAGCGACGGTGTCTTGTCGTGTTCGATGAAATTGATCGCCGAGCTCTTGGCATAGACCTGAGGATCCTGATAGACCGAGGCGCCGAAGAACGGGATCATCCATTCGTCGATGGAATTCTCCCCGTAGTAGCTCTTCCAATCCGAGAGTCCTGCCCCCACCACGGCGGCCTTGAACCGATGGGTCTGGGTGGGGGCGAACATCGACATGAAGCCGCCGTAGCTCCAACCGGTCAGCCCCAGTCTGTGGTCGTCGATCGGGTAATGCGCCTCGACCGTATCGACACCGGCGAGAATGTCGCGCAGATCACCATATCCCATGTCGCGCCGGACCGCTTGCTCGAAGCGCTCCCCCTCCCCGAAGCTGCCGCGCGGGTTGGGCATGAACACGAAGTAGCCCATCGCCGCGAGCGGCACCGGACCGTAGCCATCCCAGGGCCAGCTCGGACGGGTGGCCCAGCTCGGACCGCCGTGCACGTAGACGATCATCGGGTAGTGGCGGTGCGGATCGTAATGCGGCGGAAACAGCAGCCAGCCCTGCACCGCAAAGCCCTGATTGCGCCAGTGCACCGAGACCGCCGGGCCCCACATCGGCTTTACCCCGGCGTTCACATGCGTGATCGGCTGCGGCGCACCGATCACCGCAAGCGGTTCGTGAGCGGCATTTGTGCGCAACCGTACCGCGTCGATCTGGGGCGGCGAGTCAAACGTACTGTCGATGAAAGCCAGGCGCTCGTTCGAGGCGGAGACGGATACTGCCGATGCAAACGTGCCGTCACCGACGTTGGCCGGTACCGTAAACAGCGCCTGCTGAGTGGCCGCGGCCTTCCCGTGCAGCGTAAAGGACGACAGTCGCGTCGAACCGCCGGCGAAGGACGACACCAGCAGCGACTCGTTGCCCGTCCACTGCAGCCATGAAGGACTGATGTCGATGCCCGGCGTGACATCCACCGGAGCGCCACCGTCGGCGCCCACGACATAGACGTCACCTCCGGTCGCGCCCTGATCGCTCATCAAGCCGCCGATGAAGGCGATCTTCGCGCCGTCCGGGGACCAGCGTGGCAGCGCGATCTGCAGGCCGTGCAGCGATCCGCTCACACTCGCCGGATCGAGCGTCACCTCGGGCGCCGAGCCGACCTGCTGCGTGTACAGCTTAGCGGTCCACCAGTTGTCGCGTCCCGGCGGAGGCGCTCCGACGTAGGCTACGCGTGCACCGGCGGGCGCCCAGTCATATTCATAGACGAAGAGGGACGCCGGCGTGATCTCACGGACGGTGCCACCGTCCGCCGGGAGCATCGCCAGACGCTGATGTTCGACTCCCGTTCGGCCAATGACGCCGATCTGGGGTTTGGTGGGCGAGACGGCGGCAATCGGGTGCAGATCGCCGTGCACGTAGAGAAAACTCACGTCACGGCCGTTGGGCGTCCAGGCGAGTTCGTGGACGAATCCGTCGAGGTGCGAGATGCGCTCAGCCCTCCGGCCGTGTGTCGGAACTTCGTAGATGTCCAACTGATTGGCGCGTGCTGCAGGCTGGTTGCAGTTGGACAGGAAGGCGAGCGTACGGCTGTCGGGCGACCACTGCAGACTGGCGTAGCGGCACGCCCGATCGCCATTCGGGATGCGCACCGTGCGCACATCGGTACCGTTCGCCGCCGCGAGTTGCAGCACTTCTCTGCTGTTCGAGCCGCTGCCCTTGGTCACAGTCCAGGCAACCGTTCGACCATTCGGGGCGAGCGCGACCGCCGTGAAGCGATGCACGTCGCGTAGCCGCCGCATGATCTCGGCAATGCGCGCCTGCACCCCGGAGGTCGAGGCGGTGCTCGCCTGAGCACACAGCGGGATCATCACCCCTGCGCACACTGCCATCATCCACGTGGCCGGCACGACGATTCTCGCACGAAGACGCATACTCACCTCTGCGCTGAAGTCCCCGACCGTTGCAACGGTCTCATGAATTGAGGGTAGCACGCGTGCACGGCCGGGTCGATGCGCGGCCGGTGGTACTCATCCCGCGTGCGCGCGTCAGTCAGGTTTGATACACCAGGACGATCGAGACCGCACGCTCAGAAGGCACACACCGTTGCAGGCATCAGCGGGGCGGATTTCAGCCAGAGCGAGGCGCCCTGCGGGCCGCACTGAGCGCGCAACGGCTTCCCCGCCGGCAGGCGCAGCCACGACCAGCGTGCGAAGTGCTCCCCGTCCTGCGTGAAGCTGCCGCCGAGGACCAGGACTTCGAGGCCGAGCGAATTGGCAAGATGCAGCGGTGCGTGCGCGGCCCACGCATCGAGCCGGACCTGCTCATGGCCATCGTCGAAGAGCATCTGCGAAGTCTGCTGACCCTCTGCGGGCGGCCGTGCCTGCCCTTCACCGGGGCGCAACGTGACGGCTGCAGAGTCCTCGCGACGGAACTGCCACAGTTTGACGAAAATGATGCAGCCGGCCTCACTGCCGGGTGCGTGTGCGCTGGCGGGCGGATTGCGCACATAGGAGCCGGCCGGATAATCCCCGCGCTCGTCCTGGAATACCCCCTCGAGCACCAGGAACTCCTCCCCGCCCGGATGCACGTGGCGTGGAAAGCGGCTGCCCGGGGCATATCGAACAATGGAGGTTGCGCGGGCCTGTTCCGCGCCGATGCGAAACAACATCCGCCGCTCCACGCCGGCGGTCGGGCTGGCCACCCACGGCAGTTCCGCGGCGTGCACCACCGCGCGGCGCGAAAGATCCTCGTTCAGAAACATGCTGCACCCTCCGCCGACCCACATCGCCCCGTCAGGGTGCCGTGGCGCGGTCTCGGCGCCGAGCACGTCCGATGGCGCCGAATCGGGGCGTCATTCGAGTTCGCCAGTATAGCGCGCACCCGACGCAGAGCGCCGAATGTCCCACGACGCGCCGAACGAAAGGTGTGCGCCGTTCAAGAGACTGTACCCCCGGTCCGCGGCGGCGCGATAATGGCCCATGCAGGGGCGTTGTGAGTGCTGCCGCCAAGAGATCCGAAGATCCAGCGAGGCTCGCCATGAATATCGTGCTGAGAATGGTTCGCACCCTAGGGGGGACGCTCATCGCGGGCCTCCTGATGCTCGCAGTACCGGCCCCGCACGCCGCGGCGCAAACGGCTTTTCTCGGGCCGCTGCCTCGGCCGACCTGCCAGCCCGGGGATCGAACCGAGACCGGGGTCGACGGGCAGCTCACCACGGCCGAGCGCGCCAGCGGTGCGTCGAAGCAGCCTTACGCCTGTAACCTCAAGGTCATCGGCGAGTATGCCGGCCAGGGCGCCGGGCACCAGCTGATGTGGTACGGACAATGCGCCTACGTCACCACCGAAGGCTACGAAGCCGGTCAGAAGGGCGTTCCGCCCCTGCGGCACCCGGGCATCCAAGTGCTGGACGTTGCTCATCAGCGCGACCCGCGCTACGTCACTCACCTCGACGATCCGGCCTCGCTCTACGACTGGGAGGACGGCTCGGTCAATCCGCGCCGTGCCTTGCTCGGCTCGGCGGAGAGCTGGATGGGCGCCGGCCCGCAACCGGCCGTCTCGTTCTACAGCCTCACGCACTGTACGCATCCTAGGCTGCTCTCGAGCGTACAGATCCCGGATGCGAACCTGCAGGCGCATGCGGGCAATTTCGCCTATGACGGCAAAACGTACTGGATCACCTCTTTCAACAAACGCCGGCTCTACGCGATCGACGTCTCCGATCCTCGGCACCCTAAGGAACTCATCGACTGGAGCTTCCCGGACCGCGAGCCCGGCGGCGCCGGTGCTCATCAGATCTGCCACCGGATCTCGCTGAATCAGTTCGCCGTCGACGGCCATCCGCCGGACACGCTGCTGTTCTGCGGCGTGGTCGGACACTTGGTGCATGCGGGGGATTTCAGTTCGGGTAATGGCCTCGTGATCTATGACGTGAGTCAGGTTCAGGAGCGCCGACCTCATCCGCAAATCCGCGTGCTCGGCTCGCTCTACTGGAAGGACGGGGATATCGCCATCGAACCGGACTTGGCGTTCATCAATGGCACACCGTTCCTTGGCGTCGGTGACGAATGCGGCTCGGGTGGCTGCAACGATCCGCAAGGCGCGATCGCCGCCTGCCGGGCCGGACTGCCGCCCAACGGCATGGAGCGGCTCATCGACATCAGCAACCTCGCCAAGCCGAAACTCGTCGCGCAACTGATGCTCGGCGTGGATGATCCGAAGAACTGTGCCCTCACCGAGCATGACATCACCGCGACGATGGGCGGCTACGGCTACAGCGTGCACGACTGCACGTTCGACAATCCGCTGGATGCAAAGCTGCTCGCCTGCTCGAGCCACCAGGCCGGGGTGCGGGTCTTCGACATCCACAATCCCTACCAGCCGCGCGAGATCGCGTACTTCAAGGGACCTGCGCCGGCGAATCCAGATGAAATCGATCCCGGCTCGCTGCTGAACGTGTTCCAGGGCGTCAGCCCGCCGATCAATTTCGCCTGGTCGAAGGCGCACAGCCGCTTCGTCTGGCGGCACGGGCAGCTGTACTTGTGGGTGACCTCGAGTCACGGCGGGTTCTACACGCTGAAATTCGAGAATCAGGCGGCAATCGCGCGCCTGAAGCCCGTCCCGACCCCAGGCAATGAGGATTACCAGGACTGAGCCGGCGCAAGTCCCGGTAGACTTGCGCGCCCGCCGACGTGACGCTGCGCCGACTTTGCGCGATGATGCCCCGCGCAGTTCAACCCCCGGAGGCGAGTCATGCGACGTCCCCTTGTTCTCGCGCTGATGCTGGCGCTGATCGGAACGCAGAGTGCTTTAGCCGCGCTGCCCGACGGCGCGCGCGCCCCGTTGTTCAGGGCCACCGCCACGCTCGGCGGCAAGACGTATCCGTTCTCGCTCGCGCGGGCTCTGAAGAAAGGACCGGTGGTCCTCTACTTCTATCTGGCAGCCTTCACTCCCGGCTGCACGCTGGAGGCGCATCTGTTCGCCGACGCGATGCCGAAATTCAAGGCCCTCGGAGCCACCGTCATCGGGGTCTCGCACGATTCGATCGCGAAGCTCAAACGCTTCTCGGTGAGCGCGTGCCGCAAGAAATTCCCGGTTGCAGCCGATACCACCGGCCGAATCATGAAGGCCTACGACGCCGTGCTGCCGTCGAACCCGATGCTCGCGAACCGGGTGTCTTATGTCATCACCCCGGATGATCGGGTGTTTTACTCGTACACCAACCTCGATCCCCGGCGTCACGTGGCCAACACACTGCGGGCGGTGCGCCGCTGGGACGCGGCGCATCCGCGCCACGCGGCGCACTAAATGTCCCCAGGAGCGCGCCGCGCCCTGCGGGCCGGCGCGCTCCTGGCATTGCGATCAACGGCCGGTGGTCAGTTCCTGCACCAGCGCATCGGCGTGATACACGTGTTTCAGGGCCGCCAGGATTGCCGCGCTGTCGACGGAGACCGCGCGATTTTTCTCTCCGTCATACCAGAACGCACCGCCGAGCGAGGGCGGATTGCCGTCGAAAATCAATCCGACCAGGCGCCCCTGCCGGTCGATGACCGGACTGCCGGAATTGCCGCCGACGATGTCGTTGCTCGAGACGAAATTCATCGGGGTCTTCGGGTCGAGCTCGTGCTTCGCCACCAGCCACCGCGGGCTCAGCTGCAGCGGAGCATAACTGCGTGCGTGTCGATACAGCCCGCCGATCGTGGTGAACGGCGGCACCGGCTTGCCATCGCGTACCCAGCCCTTGACCACCCCGTAGGAGACACGCTCGGTGAACGTGGCGTCAGGATATATGCTCGTACCGTACAGCGCGAACCGAAGACGCGCGATCTTGGCCGTATTCTCTTCTACCGGCGCGGTGACCTCGTCCTCGTACGTCTTGTGAAACTTCAAGTAGAACGGAAGCATCTCACGAGCGAGCTCGATCATCGGGTCGTGGGAGGCCGCGACGGCCCGCTCCCCGCCGGACCACAGTGCCTTGCGCACCGCGATGCTCGCAAGTTTCGTGCCGAAGACCGCCTGTTCGGCGCGCTGCTGCGGAGAAGCGTGGGCAAACAGCGCCACGCTGATCGGCGCATCGGAGCCCAGCAGATTGCGCATCATCGTCAGCGATGAGCGGAGCATCAGCGCATCGTAGTGGGGATGAACCGGGGCCGGCGAGAACAGCTGCTGTTCGAGCAGCGGCAGATTCGCCGCCCGGTAGCTGCTGATTCGCTCGCCTTCGGGCAATGTGCGTTCGTGCGCGCCGAGCACGATAGTGAAGGCGATATTGAACAGGTGCGCGTTGAACCCGGCGTGCCTGACGATGAACCAGTACGGCAGGAACAGCGATCGGCCACGCCGCTCTGCCGCGGCAATGGCACTCCAGGCACCGCCGTAGCGGCGCTCGAGGCTCGCATTGGCGGCCACTTTGGCGCGGAGCGCCGCTTCGGCTTTAACCTTACGCGCGAACGGACGAGCGTCATTGAGCGCGGCCAGTTGTCCGTCGATGGACTTGATCGCGTTATCCAGGAAGAACAGCGTGCCACTAGCGATGTCCGCATTGTGGCGGCTCTCGGCCGAGTACGCCTCGAGCAGGCCTTGCTGATGACCCAGATACTGCAGCAGTTTCGGGAACACCGGGTAGCGCAGCGTCTCGAGCTGGGCAATCGTATCGTCGCGCTCGGTCGCCCCGGGGTTGCCCGAGGTGAACACCAGCTCTCCGGCGCGCGGCCCGTGCGCAGAGATGCGGAAGTAATCCGGGGTCTCGGCAGGCTTGCCATGCACGTACACGCGCAGCACGCTGAGGTCGAAATCGTAGCGCGGGTAATTGAAGTTATCCGGATACCCGCCGAAGAAGGACGTCGCCTGGCTGGGCACGAACACCAGCCGCACGTCCTGGTAGCGCCGGTACTTGTAGAGCCAGTCCTGACCCCCATGGTACAGAGGCACCACCTGGCAGCGCCACCGGTGCGCATCCGAGCCCACGCAGGCCGACTCCAGGCGGCTCGTGACCGCCCGCAGTGCAGCGGCGTATGCCGCACCCGTCTTGCCGTGGGTCGCGTGATTGACGGCAGCGGTGACATTACTCCGTTGAACGATCTGCTCGACCTCCATGGCCGGGCATTTCAGCTCTTCCTTGCGCGTCGCGGCATAGAAGTTACTTGCCATCAGATTGTGCCCGGGGCGCGAGAGTCCCTCGAGACACTCCACGGCACAGTGATGGTTGCTCAGCACCAGGCCGTGCGGTGAAACAAATGAACCGGAGCAGCCCTCGGCGAGACGCACCGAGGCGAGCTGAACGTGCTCGATCCACTGTGCGCTTGGCGAGAATCCGAAGCGCTGCTTGAGCGTTGCGACCGGGAGGTTCGACAGCGGCCACATGCCCTCCCCTGCGTGTGCGACCGGTAGCTGCAACAGCCCCAGCAATATTGCGGCCCACAAGCCACAGCCTCGGTACCTCATGATCCCCTCCCCCTCGCGCGCAGCGCCTGCTCACCGCGCCGTCTGAATGGTGCAGCGCTCGGGGCAAGCTTAGGCCTTCGGGAGATTTTTGCAATCCGCGCAGCCCAGGTCGAATGCCGGATGTCCCTGCTGAATTCACGGCGCACTGATCGCCGCTTGCTGCGATCCTGCATCCTGGCGCCACTGCAACGCCGACAAACTGTGAACCGCGTCACAGTCACATCCCGAGCCGTCTGTCGGTTCCCTCGCGCCGCCGGTCGGCATCGCTCGTGCGCCGGGCGGCGCACCGGTACAGTGTCGTGCATTAGGGGAGCGATGATCAGAACAACCGTGTATCCGCCGCCTTCATTTTGCGAGCAATGCTCTGCCCCACATGCGCCTGCGCTCCGCCAGCGCGGCGTCACGCTGTTCGAACTCGTCATCGTGATGCTCATCATCGCCATCCTCGCCGGCATCGGCATTCCGACCTACCAATACGTGACGACCTCGAGCCGAATGAGCGCGGAACTCAATGCGTTGCTCGGAGACCTGCAGTACGCCCGTTCCGAAGCGGTGCGCCAGGGACAGCCGGTCACGGTCTGCATTGCCGCTCAAACCACCTCGCCTTATTCCTGCGCGGCCGCCGGTGCGCAGAACTGGGACCAGGGATGGCTCGTGTTCAGCGACGTTGGTGGAACTAAGAATTACGACAGCGGCGCGGGTGACCAGGTGCTGCGCGTCCAGAGCGCCTTCACCAGTGGCGACACGTTCTCCGACGCCGACGGTGTGAGCGCGGTGAGCTTCAACCGCGATGGCTTCGCCAATCTCGGCGTTCCGCAGATGACCCTGACGCTGAATGACAAGAATGGCGATACACAGTACACGCGCTGCCTGTACCTCAGCCAGTCCGGGATGATGACGACCGCCATGCATTCCACCGACGCGAACTGCACATGAGACGCTTGAGCCCACCCTCAGCCGCGCACGGCTTCAGTCTGGTCGAGGTGCTGGTCGCCTTGATCATCGTCAGCGTAGGCCTGCTCGGTATTGCGAAAATGCAGGCGCTCCTGATTGCCGACAGCGGCGTCTCGCGCGTGCGGGCGCTGGTGGCACTCGAGGCCTCGAGCCTCGCTGCCTCGATGCACGCCAACCGCGATTATTGGGCAGGTATCGCGGCCCCCGTAAGCGTAACGGTCGATCCGGCCAGCACCCCGGCAGTGAGCGCCTCGGGCGATGCCACACTCAGCACCGGCATCAGCGCCGCGGTCGCCGATCCTCAAGCCTGCGAGTCCACGGTCGTCACGTACTGCACACCGGCGAACATGGCCGGCTACGACCTCGTGCAATGGGAAATGGCCATGAAGAGCCTGCTGCCGAGCTCCACAACCCAGGTCAACTGTCAGAATGCGAATCTGCAGGTGTACTGCACCGTAACCATCGACTGGACGGAGAACATCGCGAACGCAAACGCCCAGGAGCAAGGCAGCGCGGCCCTGCAGAATCAGTCGTATCAGCTGGTAGTGTCGCCATGAGCAGGCTGCCGCAGCCTCTAAATGCCCGCCAAAGCGGCTACTCGCTCGTGGAGTTGCTGGTCGCCATCGTCATAGCGCTGTTTCTCATCGGCGGGGTGATCATCATCGAACAGAGCGTGCATACCTCGTACGCCGATCGCTCTGGGCTGCAGAAGCTCGATGATGAGGAGCGGTTCGCCATGACGCTGCTCACGGAAGTGGTGCAGTCCGCGGGTTACTACCCGGATCCGTCCACGAATTCAATCGTAACCGCCTTCCCGGCGCAGAACACCACAGTGCCGAACAATGCCGGCGATGCCCTCTCCTTCGCCACCGGCCAGACGCTTTACGGACTGCACTCAACGCTGACCGCAAATGGGCAGACCTCCAGCAACGACACGCTCGCAGTGCGCTACATGACCGCCAGCGGGGACGGCATTCCGCTCTGCGACGGGACGTCGAACACGAGCGGTGGCAACGTCGTTTACACGAACTACTTTTACATCCAGACCGCGCCCGACCCGGATCCGAGCAAGCCCCCGGACAGCTTTCTCTACTGCGCGCTTGAGGCGGACAACGCCTGGGCGGCCACCACCCCGGTGCAACTGGTGAAGAACGTGCAATCCATACAGATCGACTATGGCTTGCACGTTCCGAGCGGTCAGATCACTACACCAGGGGATTACGCCGTGAACGTCTACGTTCCGGCAGCCGATATGACTACAACGCCGACCAACGAATGGCTCGAAGTGACTGCGGTACGCATCACCGTCACCTTTGTGAACCCGCTGCAGAATGAAGCCGGACAACCTCAGACGGTGACGTTCACGAAGGTCATCGACGTCATGGGACGCGCAGGAGGCAACTAAGTATGCGTCTGGCGCACGAAGCCGACCGGTCCGCCGGCATGGTTCTGATCACTACGCTGCTGCTGCTGCTCGTGGTCACGATCCTTGCGCTCGCCATGTTCCGCGGTGTCGGCCTGGAAAACCGAATAGCGGGCAACACGCTCGACAAGCAGCGCGCACTCCAAGGTGCCGACAGCGCGCAGCAATATGCCGAGCAGTGGCTGATCAGCAACATAGAGAGTGTGGCCCCAATCGACTGCTCGACCGATCCGGCGGCCACCGCCGTACCGGTGATCTGCAATCAGCCGCTCGTCAAGCAGGTGGCTGGCGGACAGGTTGCCAACCCACCGTGGTCCGTCAGCGGCACGACGGTCGGCTTCCCATACAATCCGAACAACGCACTATCGATCAGCAGCACCGGCGGGGTAAATAGCTTCTATCAGGCCCCAGCGGCCTACATCGGTGAACTCGGTGAAGATGCCACAGACCCCAACGCCACTGATTACATCGTGGATGCCTGGTCCTATGGCGGCTCACAGTCGACCGTTGCGGTCGTCGAGAGCGTGTACCAAATAAGCCTTCCCGTTGCGTCCGCCACGAATCCGTAAGCGCGGAGATTCTCCATGTTGCGTCAAAAATCCTGGTTGTCAGCATTCATTGCGGTCTTCATGCTTCATTCGGTCTGCAGCTACGCTACCGTAAA
>JAPTUI010000505.1 GCA_028067895.1 Pseudomonadota bacterium
CGGACTCGTCGTAGTTCGGGACGAAATCGACGGTGTCCTTCTCGATGTCCGCCAGCAGCTCGTGCGCCAGACGCGACATGCGCACCTCGGTGTAGCGCATCGCCGCGGGGGTATCCCCGTCGACCGAGCCGAAGTTGCCCTGTCCGTCGACCAGCAGGTAGCGCATCGAGAACGGTTGCGCCATGCGCACGATCGTGTCGTACACCGCGGTATCACCGTGCGGATGGTACTTACCGATCACGTCGCCGACGACGCGCGCGGACTTCTTGTACGGCTTGTTCCAGTCGTTGCCGAGCTCGCGCATCGCGAACAGCACGCGCCGGTGCACCGGTTTCAGCCCATCGCGCACATCGGGCAGCGCGCGCCCCACGATCACGCTCATGGCGTAATCGAGGTACGACTGGCGCATCTCCTCTTCGAGGCTGACGGGCAGGACTTCGCGTGCGATCTCGGACATCGGGCCTAGGGGATCTGCCAAAACCGCAATGTTAGCACGGGGGGCCCACCTTCGCGCTGCGCAAGGACGCCGGATGAACGATAATCGCGATTGCCGCCGCATGGCGAGCGCCGTCAGGCCCGAACCGGGCCCGTTGAGCAGGTGACTATGCAAACCACAGCCGAACCGCACACCGCCGCGCGCGGTGGCACGAACGCCGAAGCCGCCGAGATCGGCAAATTCGACGCCATCGCCGGGCGCTTCTGGGACGAGCACGGCCCGTTCCGGCCCCTGCACCTGCTGAACCCGGTGCGCATGCGCTTCATCACCGAGCGCTGCGCGACCGCAGGGGCGCGCGCGCTCGACGTCGGCTGCGGCGGCGGCCTGGTCTCCGAGGCGCTCGCGCGCGCTGGCGCGAGTGTCTGCGGCATCGATCTCGCCGCCGGCATGATCGACGTGGCTGCGCTGCACGGTGCAGCGCATGGCCTGTCGATCGAGTACCGGGTCGCCTCGGCCGAGACGCTCGCCGCCGAGCAGCCCGGCGCATTCGACATCGTCACCTGCATGGAGATGCTCGAGCACGTGCCTGATCCACGCGCGATGCTCGGCACGCTCGCGCAGCTGGTGCGCCCCGGCGGCTCGCTCTTCGCCTCGACGCTGAATCGCAACCTGAAGTCATTCCTGGTGGCGATCGTCGGGGCCGAGTACCTGCTCTCGGTGGTGCCGCGCGGCACGCACGAGTACGAGCGCTTCATCCGCCCGAGTGAGCTGATCCGCTGGGCCCGCCCGTTCGGGCTCGAGGCACGCGCGCTCACCGGCGTGACGCTGAGCCCGCTCGGCTCAGCGCGCCTCAGCGCCGATCCGTCCGTCAACTACATCGCGCAGCTGGTGCGCACCGCCTAGCGTGCGCGCATGAGCATCGCTCTCGCTGTCATCGCGGCGCTCCTCACCGGGGCGCTGCTCGGATTTCTCCTCGGCCAGGTGCGCGCGATGAAACGTACCGCGGTGCTGAGCGCGCAGCTGCAAGCCGAGCGCAGTGCCGCCAGCGAGCGCAGCGCGGCGCTGGAGGTCTCCGAGCGGCGCCTGCGCGAGAGTTTCGAGTCCCTCGCCGCGCAGGCGCTGAAGAACAACAGCGAGATGTTCCTCGCCGTGGCGCGCGAGACGCTCGGGCGCGAGCAGGCGCTCGCCCAGGGCGGACTGAAGGCGCGCGAGACGGCGATCGCGCAGCTGCTCGAGCCGCTGCGCGCGGCGCTGGAGAAGACCGAGCAGCAGGTCCAGGCGCTCGAGCGCGAACGGCGCGAGGCCTACAGCGCGCTGCGCACCCAGATCGAGTCGCTCGCGAACGGCCACAGCCAGTTGCAGCGCGAGACGCGCAACCTCGTCACCGCGCTGCGCCGACCCGAGGTGCGCGGCCGCTGGGGCGAGCTGACGCTGCGCCGTCTGGTGGAGCTCGCCGGTCTCAGCGAACACTGCGACTTCACCGAACAGGCGCACCTCGCCGGGGCGGAGGGCGTGCTGCGCCCGGACCTCGTGGTGCACATGCCCGAGGCGCGCGATCTGGTGATCGACGTCAAGACGCCGCTTGATGCGTACCTCGAGGCGCTCGAGGCGCCGAGCGAAGAGGCGCGCCAGAGCGCGCTGCGCCGCCACGCCCAGCAACTCGATGCGCGCATCCGCGAGCTCGCCGCGAAGGCCTACTGGGCGCAATTCGAGCACAGCCCGCAGTTCGTCGTGCTGTTCCTGCCCGGCGATCAGTTCCTCGGTGCGGCGCTCGCCGAGCGGCCCGAGCTGATCGAAGGGGCGCTCGCACAGAACATCATCATCGCCACGCCCTCGACGCTGATGGCGCTGTTGAAGACGGTGGCCTACGGCTGGCGCCAGAGCGCGCTGGCGGACAATGCCGCGCTGGTGCGCGCCCTCGGCCAAGAGCTGTACCGGCGGCTCGGCAGCTTCACCGGGCATCTGCAGCGGCTCGGGCAGCGCCTCGAGGGGTCGGTCGATGCCTACAACGCGGCGGTCGGATCGCTCGAGCGGCAGGTGCTGCCGCAGGCGCGCCGCTTCAGCGAACTCGGCGTGCCGACCGAGGGGCCGCTCGAGGAACTCGCGCCGATCGAGCAGCCGGTGCGCTCGGTGAGTGCACGCACGGCCGGGGAGCTCGGCGCCGGGGCGCCCTCAGAGGGCCTCTGACGGGGCACTCGGTGGCGGCGGCGCGAGCAGCGCCTCGATCTCCGCGCCCGAGAGCGCCCGGAAATGCCCCCGCGGCAGGGCGCGCTCGAGCTGCAGCGGACCGAGCTGCGTGCGCAGCACGCGACTGACGCGTGCGGCCTGACGCTCGAAGAGCTGGCGGATGTCCTTGCCGCTCGCTCCCTCGACCTTCAGGGCGTACCAGCGGTTGGTACCCTCCCCGCCGGCACTCTCGCAGCCGAGTACCCGCAGCTGCACGCCGCGGTCGAGCACCCCGCCGAGCACCCCTTCGAGCTGCTCGGCGCTGAGCTCCCCGAGCACCCGGACGCTGAAGGCGCTGATCCAGTGACGCACCCGTCGCTGCAGCCGCGCAGCACTCTCGCCGTCCCCGCAGAGCAATTCCAGTCCGCCGTCGATGCGCGGCATGGGGCTGATCAGCACGAACCGCCGGCCGGCCCGGCGCGGCAGGCGCTCGAGCAGCGGCACGCTCTCGGGCGCATCCTCCGGGACGGCATCGAGCCGCTCGCCGCTCGAGCGGTGATAGATGAACACCTGGCCGCCGCCCGCCGGGGCGCGCTGGCGCACCAGGCGTCCATCGAGACGCACCTGATCGCCCGGCCCGACCCGCACCCCGAGGCTCGCCGGCGCACCGTTGACGGTCAGCCGGCCAGCCCGAATCCAGTCCTCGGCCTCGCGGCGCGAGGCGAGCCCGGCCTGCGCGAGCACTTTCTGCAGCCGCTCCGGCGTGCCGTGCGGTTCGGTACGCGCCGCGGGCCGGCGCGACGGACGTCGGGTGGGCACGTCAGTCGTGCTCCCCGCCCGCACTCGCCTGCATCTGCCGCCGCGGCGCATCCTCTTCTTCGTCGTTCACAGCGTGCTCGTCGCCCTGAACGGCCACCGCATCGCTCTGCGGCGCAGCCTGCAGATCGGCCTCCGGCTCGCCCGCGTCCTCCTGAAGGTCCCCGGGCGTGTCCTCGACGCTTTCCGCCGCGACGCTCAGGGACTCCTCGACGGGCTCGGCATCGATCGGCTCGGCCTGTCGCTCCACGCCGAGCTCACTGTCGAGGCTGCCTTGCGGCGCGTCCGCCGGTGCTACCGTCTCATCCGAAACACCAGCGGCGCCAGCGGCAGACGCCGCGGCGTCTGCCGCGCCATCGCCGGGCGCATCGGCCGCGGCGTCACGCTCGGGCGCCCCGGCGCTCGCGGCCAGATCGAGCTGCAGGTTCAGATCCGTCAGCGCCTTCAACTCCGCGAGCGGCGGCAGGTCATCGAGGCCGGAGAGCCCGAAGTAATCCAAAAACTCCCGCGTCGTGCCGAGCAGCTCGGGCCGGCCCGGCACGTCGCGCTGGCCGACCACGCGCACCCAGTTGCGCTCGAGCAGCGTCTTGACGATGTTGGGATTGACCGCGACGCCGCGCACGTCCTCGATCTCCCCGCGGGTGATCGGCTGGCGGTAGGCGATCAGCGCCAGCGTCTCGAGCAACGCACGCGAGTAGCGCGCCGGACGCTCCGGCCAGAGCCGCGAGACTTCGGCGGCGAACTCGCGGCGCACCTGGATGCGCCAGCCCGAGGCGGTGTGTTTGACCTCGATGGCCCGCTCGGCGTAGTCGGCCGTGAGCTGCTCGAGCGCCGCGCCGAGCGCCACCTCGTCCGGGCGCGCCGTCTCATCGAACAGCTGGCCGAGCTCCGCGAGCGTCAGCGGCCGTCCAGCGGCGAGCAGCGCCGCCTCGATCACGTTCCTCACATACGATTCAATCATCCGCATTCTCTTGGCTATCGGGTGTCTCGGCCTCGTCTGCAAACGCCGCCGCATCATCCTCGACGACGGGCTCGGCCCCTTCGTCCAGCTCGGCGGACCGGGACTGCGCCTCCTGCTCGCCCACCACGCGCAGCGCCGGCTTGCCGGGGCGCACGTGCAGGGGCGCATAGGGCTCGGACTGCACGATGTCGATCAGACCCTCGCGCACCAGCTCGAGGATCGCCATGAAGGTCACCGTGACCCCCATGCGGCCCTCCTCGGGCTTGAACAGCCGCCCGAACTCGATGAACCCGCCGCGCTCGAGACTCGCGAGGATGTTGCCCATGCGCTCGCGCACCGAGAGCGCCTCTCGCTGGATGTGATGATGCGCGAACATCTCGGAGCGCACCACGACCTCCTGGAACGCCAGCAGCATCTCCTTCAGCGTCACCTCCGGCAGCGCGCGCACCACCTGACGGTCGCGCAGCTCCGCGCCTGCCACGAAGTGATCGCGCTCGAGGCGCGGCAGCGCATCGATGCGCTCCGCGGCGCGCTTGAACCGCTCGTACTCCTGCAGGCGGCGCACCAGCTCGGCGCGCGGATCCTCCTCGCCATCGCCCTCGGCGCTCTTCGGCCGCGGCAGCAGCATGCGCGATTTGATCTCCGCGAGCGTCGCGGCCATCACCAGGTACTCCCCGGCGAGCTCGAGCTGCAGATCCTGCATCAGCTCGATGTAGCGCATGTACTGGCGGGTGATCTCCGCCAACGGGATGTCGAGGATGTCCAGGTTCTGCCGCCGGATCAGGTACAGCAGCAGATCGAGCGGCCCCTCGAAGGCCTCGAGGAACACCTCGAGGGCCTGCGGCGGGATGTACAGGTCGCGCGGCAGCTCGGTCACCGGCTCGCCGTTGACCACCGCGAAGGGCATCTCCACCTGCTCAGGCGCGGACGGCGCTTCGCCCGCGGCGGCCGTCGGTTCGGGATTCGTCTGGCTCATCGGTGCGGTCAGTCGGTGCGCAGGTGCATCGCGCGACGCACTTCGTCGAGGGTCTCGCGGGCCGCATCGCGGGCCTTCTCGGCCCCTTCGGCGATCACGTCGCGCAGCAGCTCCGGATTGTCGGTGTACTCCTGAGCGCGCCGGCGCATGCCCGTGACTTCCTCGACGACCTTGTCGATCACCGGCTGCTTGCACTCCAGGCAGCCAATGCCGGCCGAGCGGCAGCCCTCGGCGGCCCACGTGCGCACCTCCTCGCCCGAGTAGATCTTGTGCAGGTCCCACACCGGGCAGCGCTCCGGCTCGCCCGGATCGGTCCGCCGGGCCCGCGCCGGATCGGTCTTCATCGCGCGCAGCTTGCGGGTCACGGACTGCGGGTCCTCGCGCAACTCGATGGTGTTGCCGTAGGACTTGGACATCTTGCGCCCGTCGAGGCCGGGCACCTTGGGCGTCTCGGTGAGCAGCGCCTGGGGCTCGGGCAGGATGCTCACCCCGCCGCCCTCGAGGTAGCCGAGCAGCCGGTCCCGGTCGGCCACGGTAAGCCGGCTGACCCCGCTCACCAGCGCCCGGGCGCGCTCGAGCGCCTCGTGATCGCCGGCCTCCTGGAACTTGCGCCGCAGCTGCCGGTAGAGCGTGGTGTTGCGCCCGCCAAGGGCCTTGATGGCCCGCTCGACCTTCTCCTCGAAGTCCAGCTCGCGCCCGTAGAGGTGGTTGAAGCGGCGCGCCGTCTCGCGCGTCAGCTCCACGTGCGCCACCTGATCCTCCCCGACCGGCACGTGCTGGGCACGGTAGACGAGGATGTCCGCGCTCTGCAGCAGCGGATAGCCGAGAAAGCCATAGGTGGCCAGATCGCGCTCCTTCAGCTGCTCCTGCTGGTCCTTGTAGCTCGGCACCCGCTCAAGCCAGCCGAGCGGGGTGATCATCGAGAGCAGCAGGTGCAGCTCGGCGTGCTCCGGTACGTGCGATTGCACGAACAGCGTCGCGACACCCGGATTGAGCCCCGCGGCGAGCCAGTCGATGAGCACCTCGTGCACGTACTCCGGCAGCCGCGCGGTGTCCTCGTAGCCAGTGGTGAGCATGTGCCAGTCGGCGATGAAGAAGTAGCACTCGTACTCGTACTGCAGGCGCACCCAGTTGCGCAGCGCCCCGTGATAGTTGCCCAGGTGCAGCCGACCGGTGGGCCGCATACCGGACAGAACCCGCCCGCCGGGGTTGGGAGTGCTCATCGAACCTCGTCTCGTGCCGCTAAACGGTCAGTATACCGTGTCGCCCCCGCCCCCGAGGATCGGTGCGAGCGACCCGCGCCCGACCCGCAGCACCGTCGGGGGCGTGACCGACAGGTCCACTACCGTGGTCGGCACCACCCCGCAGTCGCCTCCATCGAGCACCGCATCGAGCTCGTGCCCGAGCCGCTCGTGGATCTCCCGGGCCGAGGTGAGCGGGGCCGGATCCTGCGGCAGCAACAGCGTGCTGCTCATCAGCGGCTCGCCGAGTTCGCGCATCAGCATCAGCGGCACCGGATGCTCCGGGACGCGCACCCCGATGGTGCGCCGTTTGGGGTTCTGCAACCGCCGCGGGGTCTCGCGGCTGGCGTGGACGAGAAAGGTGTACGGGCCCGGCAGGCAGCTGCGCAGCATGCGGAACTGCCACGTCTCCAGGCGCGCAAAGCGCCCGACCTGAGCCAAATCGGCACACACCAGCGTAAAATGATGGTGGCGGTCGGCCGCGCGGATGCGCCGCACCCGCTCGAGCGCCTTGGTGTCGCCCAGATGCCAGCCAAGGGCGTAGCACGAGTCGGTCGGATAGGCGATCAGGCCACCGCCGCGCACGAGGTCGGCAGCCACGCGGATCAGGCGCGCCTGGGGCGTCACCGGATGCAGCTCCAGGTACTCACTCACCGCCCCCGCCTCCTTCCGTTCGATCGGATGTGCGCTCCCTCGAGAGCATCGGCGCTCGAGTGGGTTATGATACCCACTTCACGAACCGGAACGGCGACTGCCCCGCGGATGAATCCCACGCCCAAAGTTTCCCTCAGCGACATCCACGCCGCGCTCGAGCGCTCACTCGCGCCGACGGCGCTCGAGGTCCTCGACGACAGCGCGCGCCACGTCGGTCATGCCGGAGCGCGCTCGGGGGGACATTACCGCGTGGCCGTGGTCTCGGCCGCCTTCGCCGGCCGCTCCCGGCTCGAACGCCACCGCATGGTCTACCAGGCGCTCGAGCCGCTGATGGGCCAGGGCATCCATGCGCTGAACATCCGTGCGACTGCCCCGCAGGACCCGGAGCGCCCCGTCACTTGAGCCGGACCCGGCCGAGCGGCCGGGTCCTCTCGCTTTCCACCACCCTAACCGAGAACCTCATGAAGCATCTCAGGATCCTCTGCATCGGGCTCGCCGCGCTGGGCCTGGCCGCCTGCCATGGCAAGTCCACTTCGAGCGCCGGCGCGTCCGCCGCGGTCGCGACCGTCAACGGCCACCCGATCACGCGCCAGTTCTACGACTCCTACATCAAGATGGTCTCCGGCGGGCGCACTGCGAGCGAGCTGACGCCGCAGCAGCGCGCGATGGTCCTCGACGGGCTGATCCGCGCCGAAGTGGTGGCGCAGGCGGCCGTCAAGAAGGGTCTGGACAAGCAACCACACACCGAGACGATGCTGAAGCTGACGCGTCTGAACGTGCTCGAGCAGGCGCTTTCGGACCAGTACCTCGCCAGCGCTGCACCCACCGACGCGGAACTGCAGTCGGTATACGACCAGCAGCTCGCCAAGTTCCCCCAGATCGAATATCACGCGCGGCACATCCTGGTGAAGAGCCAGGCGGAGGCCGAGCAGATCATTCGCCAGCTCGACGCCGATCACGACCGCAACTTCGCGGCACTCGCGAAGAAGGACTCGCAGGACCCCGGCTCGGCGCAGAACGGCGGTGATTTGGGCTGGTTCCCGCCGAACAACATGGTGCCGTCGTTCTCGGCCGCGCTGGCGAAACTGAAAGTCGGTCAGGTCACCCAGACGCCGGTGCACACGCGCTTCGGCTGGCACGTGATCCAGCTGCTCGGCACCCGACCGATGCACGCCCCGAGCTTCGCGCAGGTCAAAGCCCGCCTGAAGCAGGCGGTGGAGAACAAGAAGTTCCAGACCTACACCACGTCACTGGTGAAGCAGGCGAAGGTCGAGACCTACCTCGACCCGCAAACCGGTGAACTGGCCGCGAAGCCGACCCTCGGCATGCCGGCGATTCCGGCGCCGAGCGCCGCTGCGGGCGCAACCCCGGGCGCTGCTGCGGGCGCCACCACCCCGGCGCCGGCCCCTGCGGGCCACTGAGCGGTTGGATCGATCCTGCAGCGGAGCGGGCTCCGGCCGCTCCGCTGCAGGGGCGCCGTCAGCGCCGGTGCGCCTCCAGCAGCCGGCGCAACCCCGCCTCGTCGAGGATCGGGATGTTCAGGGCCTGAGCCTTCGCGAGCTTAGTGCCCGGCGCCTCACCGGCCACCACGTAGCGCGTCTTCTTCGACACACTGCCGCTCACCTTGGCCCCAAGCGCCGTCAAGGCCTCCTGCGCCTGTTCGCGCGTCATGCCCGCCAGCGTCCCGGTGAGCACGAACGTCTGCCCGGTGAGCGGTAGGTCCGCGGCCCGCGCCGTGAACGGCGCCCACGTGACTCCGGCATCCCGCAGCCGCCCGATCAGCGCCCGATGCTCCTCTGCGGCAAAGAACGCATGCACGTGCGCGGCGACGACGGGACCGACGTCAGGAACCTGTTCGATCCGCTCCGGATGGCTGTGCGCGGCCTCGACCAGCGCATCCAGATCCCCGAAATGGCGCGCCAGGGCGAGCGCGGTCGCCTCGCCGACCTCGCGGATGCCAAGCGCGTAGAGCAACCTCGGCAGCGTGGTCTGCTTGCTGCGCTCGAGCGCAGCCAGCAGATTGGCAGCGGATTTCTCACCCATGCGATCGAGCGCCGCGAGCGCCTCGGCGCCGAGCTCGTAGAGATCCGCCGGTGAGCGCACCAGGCCGCGCTCGACCAGTTGCGCGACCACCTTGTCCCCGAGTCCCTCGATGTCCATCGCCAGCCGGCTGGCAAAGTGGCGGATCGCCTCCTGGCGCTGCGCCGGGCAGCTGAACCCCCCCGTGCAGCGGGCCACCGCCTCGCCCTCGGGCTTGAGCACTTCGGAGTGGCACACCGGGCAGTGCCGCGGCAGCGCCACCGCTTCGGTGTGCGCCGGACGGCGCGTCTCGATCACCCGCACGAGCTCCGGGATCACGTCCCCGGCCCGGCGCACGATCACCGTATCGCCGATGCGCACGTCCTTGCGCTGCACTTCATCGAAGTTGTGCAGCGTCACGTTGCTCACGGTCACTCCGCCAACGAACACCGGCTCGAGCCGCGCCACCGGCGTCACCGCGCCGGTGCGTCCGACCTGCCACTCGATGGCGCGTACGCGCGTCATGACCTCCTCGGCCGGAAACTTGTGCGCGAGCGCCCAGCGCGGTGCGCGCGCGAGGAACCCGAGGCGGTTCTGGTACCCCAGGCGCTCGACTTTGTAGACCACCCCGTCGATCTGATAGGCGAGCGCGGCGCGCCGCTCGCCCATCTGGCGGAAGTATTCGAGGCAACCCTCGACCCCCTGCACGCGCCGCCCCTCGGGACAGACCGGCAGACCCCACCGGCGCAGCGCCTCGAGCAGCTCGCTCTGGCGCTCGGGGAGCTCCCAGCCGCTGACGCTGCCGAGCCCGTAGCAGTACATCTGCAGGGCACGTGCGGCGGTGATGCGCGGATCGAGCTGGCGAAGGCTCCCGGCGGCGGCATTGCGCGGGTTGACGAAGGTCTTCTCGCCCCGGGCCTCGGCCGCGCGGTTCAGCCGCTCGAACCCCTTCAGCGGCATGAACACCTCCCCGCGCGCCTCGAGCAACGCCGGGGCCTTCCCCTGCAGACGCAGCGGAAACGCCCGGATGGCGCGCACATTGGCCGTCACGTCCTCGCCCTTGAACCCGTCGCCGCGGGTCGCAGCCCGCTCGAGCAAGCCGTCGCGGTAGATGACCGTCACGGCCAACCCGTCGAGTTTCGGCTCGGCCAGATACTCAAGCGGTTCGTCCGTCCCGAGCCGCTCCGCGGCCCGCCGATCGAAGGCCCGCACCTCCTCGTCGCTGAAGGCGTTGTCGAGCGAGAGCATGGGCACTTCGTGCACCACCTCCTCGAACGAGTCGCTCGGGGTGCCCGCGACGCGCTGCGTGGGCGAGTCGGGTGTGACCAGCTGCGGGTGCGCGGCCTCCAGCTCGCGCAGTTCGCGCATGAGCTCGTCGTACTCGGCATCCGGGATCTCCGGATCGTCGAGTACGTAGTAGCGGTAGTCGTGGCGGGCGATTTCGGCGCGCAGCGCGGCGATGCGTGCGCGCGCGCCGGCGCTCACGAGAGGGCCTCGCCCGGGTCCACCGCCAGCGTCTGGCGCAGCTCGGCGAGCCGCGCCTCGCTCAACGGCTCACCGCGCTCGTCCTGCACCTCGCCCTGGAGCCGCTCGTTGAGGTTCTGGGCGGCCGCCAACAGCACCTCGAAAGCCTCGTCGGCCGGCAGCGAGCCCGGCAGCACGGTGAAGAGGTTCAGTCCCGCGTAACGTTGTCCGTCCATGGCATCCAGGTCGAACGTCCCCGGGCGCGTCAGCGACGCGACGCTCACCAGCGCGCGGCCTTGCGCGTCCGGCAGGTGAAAGATCTC
>JAPTUI010000250.1 GCA_028067895.1 Pseudomonadota bacterium
GTCGCGAACCTCACTGGCGCTGTCCGTCCAAATTAGGCAGTCGCAACAACCCTATACTCGTTGACGAATCGGCACAATTATGGCACATTTATGTCAATGCTAAACGCCCTATACATCACACGGAAGAATGAGGGACCGGAGTTCGAGGGAAGGGTTACAGCGGCGCTGAGGTCGGCCCATTTGCGGAGACTTTCAGTGGCAAAGGCTGTAGCGGGCGCGGAGCCAGACACCGCGCCAGATCTCATCGTAGCCGGCCTGGGCGAACGTAGAGCTGCTCTTGTCGAGATCAAAGGATTGCGTCGCGCATTTCCCAATGCCGCGATCGTGATTACGAGCCGCAAGCTCTCGGGAGAGATGAGCGTCCAAGTTTACCGCGCCGGAGCAACGGCGGTAGTTCCGCTGGGCGCCCTCCGTGACGCGATTGCCAATTTGACGCAAGTGTTCGAAGCAGGAAACCCGAGAAAAGCCGCTGCTTTAGACGAAACCATGGTCGAAGAATTCCACGATCAGGCGACCGGCCGCCTCGACGCTGACGCGGTCGCGCGAGGCCTTGGCATTTCTGTGAGCGGGCTGGCAAGGGCGGTTGGACTGACTCCGTCGGCGCTATCGAAACGGCCGCATGCGAGAGCCGCCCAAGACGCACTGCGCCAGATCGAATTTGCCGTGGCAGCGATCCGAAAGCTATTAGGGTCTGACGCGCGGGCGCGCGCTTGGCTCAATGCGCCGCACTCTGACCTCGGAGGAGACGCCCCGTTGGCTCTTCTTACGAAGGGCTCGGCCAAGGATTTGGCCGATTACGTCAGAGGCGCTCTCGCCGGTCAGCCGACGTAGTGCTCTCTGAACGCGAGTTGAGGCGAGCGCTTCGGCGCGTGCCGCTTATCGGCGTCGAGGGGCCATTCCACCGGTTTGTCGATCTATGGTTCGTGCATCAAAGCCTCGCTGTAGGCGGGGGAACAGAAGTTCTGGCCGGGTTGGGCGCGAAAATGATTGGAGGCCGCTTTACTCCGCGTGGCGCATTCGAAACTCTGTACGTTGCGACAACCGCCGAGACCGCTCGAATTGAAGCTGAGTCCCGGATAACTACCTCGGGCGTGGTTGGCGCTCCGAGCAAGCCCTACGTTCACTTCATCGTACGCGGCCGTCTGCAGAAGGTCTTGGATCTGACCGACGCCCGCGTGTTGGAGGCGCTGAGGACGACCGCCGATGAGATGACCGCTCCCTGGGTAATGGGCCAAGTCCAAGGCGACGAAGCGCCCACGCAGATGCTCGGGCGGGTGGTTCATTCCGCCAAAAGAATTGAAGCAATTCTCTTTGCGTCCACCAAGGACAAACCGGATGGCCGGTGCTTGGCGGTCCTGCCCGACTGTCTCAAGAAAGGATCGTCGCTGGAGATCGTAGACGAGACGGGTCTCGTGAAGGAGCGGCTGCCGTAGAGGCCGGTGTTGGAAAATCTGCATCGGCCACTGATTTTCTAATTGGATGACTTCAGCTCTTTCATTGATGAAACGGCGCCTGCGCGTCGCTCGGACGCCCAACCGAGCGCGACGATCAATACGGTACCAGCGGCATCCGGATTGGAGACGAGAAACATCGAGAGCGGTCGACGCGCCAGACTCCAACTTCCCAGCCACCATCGTCCGCGAGCAGGAGCATCAGCGCATTGGGCGCACGCGCGTCAGGGTGATTTGCGATCAGCCTCAGTGTCCGCCGGTCCCGCCGACTTAGCCGAAGTAGGCCGCTAGGATGACTATGCCAGTCGCCCAGATATGTGTGCAGTCGGCCCGACCGGGCATAATAACAGTCGATTTGCGCTTGTTGAAATTCCCAATCCGGCTCGAAGAAATCACGACCATGGGCCGCCTTGGGACCGCCGGAAATCAATTGGGTAACGACAACGTCGTCAGCCGCCCAATAGCCCACGAGCGCGCCGCCCGTTTCGTCTGGAAGAGCGTCGTCAGCTTCCTGGACCAGCCGCGCAATGAGAGATTTCGAAACCCAGCAGGTGCCTACCGCCTTGAGCACGAGCATGTTTCGATCGGACGCAAGCACCGTACGTCCCATTTGGGAGCGATGAGCTTGCCGTTGTGGTCACGGAACGAAATGACTTCGACATCCCAGTCCGACTTCGGGTAGGCTCCGGTCTGATCCGCGCATAGTGTGCTTGTCGCTAAGCGAACCCCGGCCAGTGCAATCTGCATAATATCGAATCCGGCGCCAGTGAATGTCGGATCCCCGCAGCCCATTGGTTGTACGGTGGCCTGAGGATCGTACGGAGCGATTTCAATCGATTGTGCCTTAATTTGAGCTTGGAGACACCGCCAGCAGCCGGTAGAGCCGGGTATTATCCTCGCTACCAAGCCTCCCCAAGCGCCTTCGTTTGTCGACACGCAGATGTATGGAATGCCACGTTCCGCCGCCATCTCTGAGAGCAGATATTGGAGGCCAGTTTCTGCAGTAGAGTCGTAGACCAAATCGACGCCGGTCAGGAAATCATCGAGCGCTCGAAGATCGCCGCCTGGGCGTTCTGGCGGCGCCACTCCAATCCGGTTGCGCCAAACCTTTAAGTTGCAGTAGGGGTAATTCTTCTCGATGAATTCTCGCAACGCCTCGGTCTTAGAAAGACCCGAGACGCTGAATCCCAAAGGCCATCGCACAGCAGTGCCCGGGTCCACGATGTCGAAATCCATCAAGTTGAGCCGTTTTACATTTGCTTTCGCAAACTCCAGCGCGCTCGGCGCGCCGATGCCGCCGATACCAGCCACCGCTATCGTGCGGTCCGAGAGTGTCCGAAGTTCCGGAATTCTGCCGAGGAGGTCTTCTTGGCCCGCTCGTCCCGCGCGGGCCAAGTAGGTTTGCACTTTGGCGGTCTTCCCGTCTCGATGGTCCTTGACCCGAACGACGAAGACCCAGCCGTCGCCGATTTCGCGCCAGGCTGTTTCCTCCGGAAAGAGCACGCCAACTACATCAATACGCCAATGGCCGATTTGTTTCAGCGGGCGCTTAGCCAATCCGGGGTTCTGAGCGACCAATGCGCGGAAGAATTCTTCCCCTTGGAGGGCGACAACGGGCGCTGCCAACCGCACCCAAGATCCTTTCAGTTTCTGGGGAAAACAGGTTTCTATCGCTGGATCCCCGTCCGCGAGAACTGTCCCGAGATCATCTAGCACTTGAAGAACGGCGCCGCGGAGCCGACTGAAGGTCGATGGGTCGAGTTGAAGTGCGAGTTCTCCGCTTTTTACGTTCGGCTCAATCTTCCATTGCCCATCAACCAAAAGCATCGCGTCCTGCGGATACCAGTAGTAGTTTCCGAACGGTTCTGCCTGCTGCTGCTCTATCGCGGCGGTAGCATCTCTGTCGGTGGCGTTGCCCGCCTCAAGGACTCGCGGTAGCTGCTCGGCTATAAGATCGCCGCACAAATCCCGGACGTTCCAGTTCCTCGTGCTGCGCCCGATCAGGCAGAGGTTCTTTGCGATCGGATTCTGATGGTGCGGTAAGTCGAGCTCTCCTGCGAACACCTCGAACCGCGTGTACGGATGTATATCCGAAAAATAGATGACCAGTGCGATCTTCCGCTCGCCGACTGGAAACCGCACGTGAAGCTGGACGACATCATCCTGAATGACCTTGGCGTCGAGCACAGCGCCGTGGCGTCTCAGAGAGTCGATCTCCGCTTCCAGTCGCCCTGGCCATCGTTCCCACCACCGTTTCACCCCTATCCCACTGGACGGTGATGCGGCGGACGCGGGGGTTCGGGAGGACCAGGGGGATGCGGGGGCTTCGGAGGATGATGGTGCTCGTGGTCATCATGGTCACCCTCGCGCTGCTCGCGATCGCGTTGCTCGTGCTTCTTGGCTTCATGCTCCTCAGTCATTTTTTTACTCCTCGTTTACCGTTCCTCTTGGGGAACCCCTATCCGAGGTCCATAAAGAAGCTATACGTTGCATTTCTTGATGAATCAAGTTACTTGTCCTGTGGCGGGAGGGCCTGGAGGATGGCGGCAGGTGTAGAGATCGGCAAAATGCGGTGGAGCGTCGAACAGCGCCTTGAGTTCATTGAGTTCCGCCTGTTCTGGGACGGGCAGCTCAATCGCTCCGATCTGACCGAAAAGTTCGACATCTCCGTACCGCAAGCATCGATGGATCTTGCCCGGTACCAATCGCTTGCGCCGCACAACCTTCACTACGACAGGCAACTCAAAACCTATGTCGCAGCCAGCAGCTTTAAGCCGGTCGTGTCGACTCCCACGGCACGTCAGTACTTGTCGCAATTGCGTTCGATCGCTGATGAAGTTCTGGAACAGAACGACACCTGGATGGGTTGGATCCCGCCGTTCGAAGTTGTTCCCCTGGTGCGCCGTCAGCTAGGGGTGCAAATACTCCACTTCGCGACCGAAGCGATACGCAAATCGCAGAGTATCCGCGTGAACTACCAATCGTTTAGTCGGCCGCGTCCTACATGGCGCTGGCTGACGCCTCACGCCCTGGGATTTGACGGATTTCGATGGCACGTCCGCGCGTGGTGCCATGAGCATCGGGACTTCCGGGACTTCGTTCTTGCCCGATTTTTAGCCGTGCGTGAGTCAAAGCCCCACACTGTCGATTCATCGGCGGATCGAGAGTGGCACACGAAGGTCACACTTAGAATTGGTCCACATCCAAGAATGAACGAAGCACAACGCCGAGCGATCGAGCGTGACTTTGGAATGACAAACGGGGCCGTGAGTATCGTCAGCAGGGTGTGCCTTTCGTATTACGTTGAGCGGCAGCTCGCGCTTGATTTGGAGCCGGAGCAAGTGCCGCCCGGACGTCAGCAGATAGTCCTGCTGAATCGAGCGGAGGTAGAAAAACTGCGAAAAGAGCTTCGCCCCGATTACGAAACTGTTGCGAGAGCCGAGTAACGCCGAATGTCGTTCGGGCAACAGTTCGAACGCGTTGCCTCACTTACGGAGGACGCCTTTGTGAGGTATGGGAGCGTGCCACCAGATCGCCTGTTCAGGGTTTTTTTGCGACCGCCAAGCTGCTAAGACCGCATGCTCCCTATGTACTAATCTCAGCGCGACCTGCTCATCGGCGAATATTTGGGGCCACCGTGCATCATAATCACAAATCGTGATCTGTTCTCTTCGCGCCCTCGCATCCATCCAGGATTTCTCGTTTGACGCGACGCTGGCAGACCGATTCAAACTATCGTGGCAAACACGTTATCGCTTGCCCGGAGCTGCCCGCGCCCTTGCACCAGTTCCAGGGTCCTCAGCCGGCCCAGAGCGTTGTTGAAACCGCCGCCGTTCGCTTCATAACCAGCCTTGGCCGCCACTTCATCTTTGGTCAGCGCCTCGGGATACACTTGGGTGAGCATTTCCAGAATCAGACGCTCGGCCTTTCCCAACCGGGCACGCCAGTAATCCACCAGGCCGGAGCCCGTGGGCAGCGGCTCCCATGAGCCAAGCGCCTCAATGCCGGCGTCGGAGATCATGAGCTTGTCCCCATCGCCCTGGATCAAGCCTCTCGAGCGCAACGCTTCGAGATAGTTGTTGAATCCCGCGCCGGTGGCGGCGTAGCCGGTCAAAACCGCCACCTGCCTGCACCTTGCTTCTCGGCCCTGCGGATACTGGGCCAAGGCGGTGAGAATTCGGCACTGACGCTGTCGATGGCCACCAAGCAGGGGTTCCGACTCCGGGGGAACGTTCGATCCTCACAGGAGAGCGGTCTGGCCGGTGTGCTTAGCCTGTTGGGTAGCTGAGCTGCGGCCTACCCAAGCCGTTTGGTTTCCGCTTGGGGGCGGCGAAGGAACACCATCACCGCTTGCGGGCATCCGAGCCGTGGGCCGGGCTGACGCAGACCGAGCGCCGTTGTTGGCGGCGGCGGCTTTGTCGCCGGCTTCGAGGCTTGCGCCCAGCGAGTGGCCGCCTTCGAGCGTGGCACCTGATTCAGCGCCTGCTGTTTTCTGGCTCGTGAGGATTCGGCCAAGGCCGTAGCCGGCCATCACTGCTTCGAACGCGTGGCTCAGATTGAGCGAAACAGCACCGCCAACAAGTGCAGCGGCAGTGTCTGGAATCTTCCACGCGAGGAGCATGAAAATGAGCGCCCCGCCGGCGATGGTGAGGGGAAGCGAGGGGTCAGCGACGGTCCACCCAGTCAGCGCGGCATTCCAGCCGGCCGTAATTGTGATCCCGACACCGACCAGCAAATAAAGGAAGAAGAGTTTGATACCCACACCCGCGATCCAACCGATGAAGCCTTCGGCAAACTTGATCGTCCAGCGAGAGCCGCTGAAGCCCAATATCAGTACGCCGCCGCCGACACCTATGTAGGCCTCTGAAAGAGCGAGCAGCATTTGCCCGGCTATCAGAGCGAAGGATAAGAACATGATCAGCCCCGCAACAAGAGCAATCAGCGCTGCGATCGTGACGTGGAACCATCCCAGGCTTCCAAAGCCGCGATAGATCGTCTGGAACATCGCAAGGCCGTTGTTGAACACGGTGCTCGGGCTTAGATCGGGAATGCCGGCGGCCTGTCCGCCTATCTGCTGGAAGCCCTGGATAATTGCGCTGAACCATATGGGCGCGTTGACGATCATCGCATAGAGGAAGCCGAGAGCGAGCGACTTCTTGACTAATTCCGCAAGAAGGCGGGTGGGCTCGTCCTGGTCCGTGAGAAAATGTACGCACGTTATGATTACCTCGATGAGTACCAGCCCAAGGAAAATCTTCTCCGCAAAGGGCTGCATTATGGCCATGTAGCGCTGACCCGCCCACTGGAACGTCTGGCCGATATTGTCGAGGTTGTTCACCGTAAATCCTCAATGCGTCGCCTGCGCGTTAGGAGATGGTACGGGAAAGAGCCCGCCACCTAGGCCGTTAGAGGGCATCGTTGCGGAGAACGGAACTCGAGGCGCAGCGGCTGCCAGCACAGGCTGGCAGTTGATCAAGAACTTGTGGTCTGGCTGCTGGCAAAAGTTTAAGGCCTTGCTCCAAAGCTCCGTTTTTCTGTGAAGTTGGTCGTTCCAGAACTGGTCTCCGTAGTTTTCGGCGGCGTTGGGAGACTGCAGCGCCGCGAGGGGCGCACTGCTGTCGTCTGATTTGCCCTTGCAGGACGCGAGGAGAAGGGCCGCAGCCAAGAGACAGAAGGCGAGTCTGTTCATGACGGTCTCCATTTATGGGCCGATGGCTCCGAGCCCGTTGCTCGGCATGGTCGTCGAGAACGGTATCGTCGGTCCCGCGGTCAGCCACCGCTGGCTGCTGGCGTCCTCGGCCGCTTGGCGATTGACCGCATTGGCGGCGGCGACATTTTGAGCGTTGATCATGGCGACGACCAACTGCCTTAGCATCTGAATCTGCTGCGCCTGCTGCAAGGCGATCTCGTTGCCGACCTGGATAGCCTGCAATCGTCCAGTGGCGGTTCGGTTCATGCCTTCCAGTTGGGCGAATTGGGCCTGCTCGTTGGCGAAATTCTGCGCCTGCCCTTGCGCGTCTGCCAGAGTGCCGTTGAGAGTGTTCAGCGTTGTCGCAATGTTCTGCGCTTCCTGCTGGTCCGGATTCTGCGGAACGGCGTAGCCGGGAAACTGCTGCTGAAATTGCGATTGCAGATTGCCGACCGTGTAGGAAAGACCGCCCTGCTCCTGAATGAGTCCGCCCAGCTCGTCCAGCATGGACTGGCTCGACTGCCACACGCCGGCGTACCCGCCGGTGGTGTTCTTGATCATGTACTGGAGTTGCTGGGCTTCGGTGACGACGCTCTGCGTCTCTTGCTGAACCTGCTGCAATTGCCGGGCGAACATGCTCGGGTCGAAGACGATCTGGGTTCCTCCGCCGAACTGCGCGCGAGCGCGCCTGGGTGTGATGAACAGGAAGATGACTAAGAGGATCAGGCCGCACAGAAGCCACAACAGATATTCACGCGAGTGTCTCACGTCTGTTTCCTCCCTGGTCACGACATTGTCAGGCGAGCCTCGTTGAGGCGGAGATCACCGTTGCGGTAGGCGTGACCGTTGCGGGTCACCAATTCGGGCACCGATTCTTCGGCGTGTCCGTAAAGGTTGTCGAGATGGTCTGCCCATGAGGGTAGAGTGCGCACTCGAAGCCATTCAGCCATCCATCGGTCTCCGTGCTTTGCGATTAGCTGACGCGCCTGAAGGATGTCCGGCTTCGATCCTGATCCGATGAAGGCCAGAGTGGCCTCTCCAAGCGCGAGATCGAAAAGGCGCCGCCCAGCGGGCGAGAGGTAGTAGTATTGGCGCTTCGGTACCGCGAACGACAGCATCTCGATCTGCCTGCTGGTCAGCCCGAACTTGCGATAGAGCTCGGCCGTCGCGGGATTCTGCGCTTCGGGGTTGGGTAGCAGAATCTTGGTTGGGCACGACTCGAGAATCACGTCGCGCTGGGGCGAATTGGCAACTTCAACCAGGCTCTGAGTTGAAAGCACGACGGCCGCGTTCCTTTTGCGCAGCGTCCGCAGCCAGTCTTCAATCTTCGCACCAAACGCGCCGTTGGCGAGCATTACCCATGCTTCGTCCAGCACGATGAGAGTTGGTCTCCCGTCCAGGCGCTGATCGATGCGGTGGAAGAGATATGTGAGGACGGGCAACAGGACCTTCTCGCCCATCGCCATCAGCGCTTCGATCTCGAAAGTCTGAAATCGGCTGCCGCCCAGTGCGTCCTTATCAGCATCGAGGAAGCGGCCCATCGGACCGTGAAGGGAATAGAAGTCGAGGCCGTCGCGGAGCGCCTGATCCTGAAGCAAGCGAACCAGATCCGTAATGGTTCGGGCGTCCGGTCTGCTGTCGCCCAAGAGCTGCAGGGCGCGCCAGATGGCTTTGCGATTCTGGGGAAGGAGCGTCACGCCTTGCAGGTTGAGCAGGGTGTCGAGCCAGTCCTGCGCCCACATCCGCTCGTTGTCGTCGTTTACATTCGCGAGCGGGCAGAAGGAGATTTCGCTCTCTCCAAGATCGTAATGATCTCCGCCCGCAGCTTTGGTCAGCACGAATGCCGACAGACCCTTGTCGAAGCAGAAGACCTGCGCGTCCGGATAGCGGAAGAACTGTGCGATCAGTATTCCGAGCAGCGTCGATTTGCCGGAGCCGGTTGGACCAAAGATCAGGGTGTGGCCGACGTCGCCAACATGAAGATTCAGCCGAAACGGCGTTCCGCCAGTGGTCGCGGCGTAGCAAAGCGGCGGACTGTTTTCCGGATAGAATGGGCAAGGGTTGATCTCCTCGCCTGGCCAGACGTTGGTCGTCGGCATCAGGTCCGCGAGGTTCCTGGTGTGGATGAGCGGGCGCCGGACGTTGCGGTAGCCGTGTCCGGGAAGCGAGCCGAGATAGGCCTCGTTCGCGTTGACGTGCTCGATGAGAGCCGGAAAGCCGTGGTGGTGCAACTGCTTCGCGATCTCTCTCGCGTTGGACTCGGCGGCCAACCGATTCTCGTCCATCACGATGATGGTGCTTGTGTAATATCCAAAGCGAACCCGGTTTGAGCTTGCCTCGGCCAGCGCGTCGTCCGCGTCCTCGGCCATCGCGAGCGCATCCTTGTTCTCAAAGCTCTGAGCCGCGCCGTTGCTGAAAACCTGCTTGATCATGCCGGCCAGTCCGTGGCGCTTCTGGAACCAGTTGCGCCGCTGGATACGAAGCGCGCGCTCGGCCTCGGCCGGATCGAGGAAGATGAAACGCGTCGACCAGCGGTACGGAATTGCAAGCTCGTCGAGGAACGCGATGACTTCGGGCCACGAGTGAAGTGGAAGGCCAGTCAGACCGATCGCGCGGATGTGAAGGTCATCGAGCATCGGCTGGAAGCCCGCGTGGAATTCATGATTGCCGAGCAGAACGTCGAGAAAGTTACCTTCCGGGGGCGGCCTGATGGGATCGTGGCGTTCGGTGACGCAGGAGTTGAGATGCGACAGGAGCACAATGTCGTCCATGCGCTGCATCAGTAATCTGGCGCTCAGCGCGTCTTCGTGCTCCGTGAGGCTGCGCCTGAATAAATCGAGCGTCTCCTCCCAGTGGGTTGCTGTCCGGCCTTGGAATAAGAGGCCCGCTGCCCGCGACTGGATTTCGGTGGGCGGCGTCCACGTCAGTGTGAGCGCGAAGCGGCTCTCGAAGTGATTGCCTTCCTGTGTGTAATGAAGCCGACGCTCGTGATCGATCATGGCGGTGACGGGGTCCGGAAAGGCGCTGGCCTCCGCATAGCCGATGCTTGGCTTGCGGATGAGGTCAACATTCATCATCCAGCCGTCGCCCAACCGCGCGAGACCGGCATTTACCTGATGAACGAGCGCCGTCATTTCTTCGGGACTTGCGGAATTGAGGTCAGGGCCGCTGTAGCGCCAGCCGGCCAGCAGCGAGCCGTCCTTCAACAGAACTATGCCGGGGTCTATGAGCGCGGCGTAGTTGAGAAGATCTGGAAAACCGCCAAGCCGATCCGGCTTGCGCCGAAGCTTTCTAAACTCTCTGAACATCATTGCCGTCCCCTAATACTTCCGAAGCTTTGGAACCGCCGGATGAACGGGCGCCGGCGGGGCTGCAATTGCGGCGCGCGGCGGATAGTACCGCTGGTAATGCAGGTGCCGGATATAAACCTCGCTCAGTTGCGCATCGAATTTGGCCGCCTGCCTGAGCGCCCAATGGCCCGCCGTGCCCAAGATCATCGCGATCGCGACCGTGTATAGGTGCAAGCCCACGCCGAAGATGAGCGCCGCTACAATCAGCCAGTTCAGGATCGCAAGCCGCCGTTCGGCGCCTCCCAGCAAGACCGGCCTCGTGAGCGCCTGATGGATCAGGGTTCGTTGAACCTCGGTTTCCATTGATGCACGCGGATCCGGGCCGCCTGGCTAGAAAAGCGCGGGCGCGAACGGGAAGAGCGCCGTGATCAATTGCGTTGCGCCGAGCGCCCCGGCCCCGCCAAGCGCGACCGCCGACATTTTCCTCGCGCCGGTGCCGTGCTCGCTGAAGGTCCACGTAAGGCCAGCCGCGATGACCGCTATG
>JAPTUI010000567.1 GCA_028067895.1 Pseudomonadota bacterium
CCCCGCGCATCCCCGCACTTCGCTCGCGCCCCCCCGTGGTGCGTCCGGTACCTCTGGAATAGACTCGAGCGATGCGCACGCGCCGAGTCACCGCGGCACCGCCGCCCGGCGAAGAAGATCCGATGAGGACACTCACCCGCAGCCGCGCAACGCTCCTCGGCGCAGCACTGCTCGCGTTCTCGACGTGCGTGGCGCCCTGCAGCGCCTCGGCACTGACGGCGATCCACACCCGACGCCGAACCATCCTCGTGCTACCGTTCGACCTGTACGATTATTCCCTCGACCACCGTGCGGCTACGGTCCTGCCGTTGCACCGCTGGGTGGCGCGCCTCGCGGCACACATCAGCGAAGATCTCCGCACCGACACTGCGCTCACGGTGCTCGAACCGCAGAGCGCGCTACCGGCGCTGCGCAAGGTGCGCGTGAACTACGCGCATCCCACCTCATGCCCTCAATGTGTGCTCGGCGTTGCACGACGCCTCGGCGCGGACGTCGCGGTCGTCGGTCAAGTCCACAAGCTGAGCAATCTGATCACTTATTTCGACATCCAGGTCGATGACGCGCGCACCGGGCGCGTGCTGCACGTGATCAACATGCGGGCCGATGGCGCAGATTCCAACACCATGTGGAAATACATTGCGCAGGACATTGCCCGCCGAATCGAATCGGTCGCAGCCCGAGCGCACTGAGCCGCCCCGAACACACCGGCGCGAGAGCCCAACCGCTCAGCCCGTCGGCACGCGACCCACGGGCGCGTAGCCCTGAGCAATCATTTTCCGGCGTGAACGCGCCGAGCAGCGCGGCGCCTCGCTGCGCGGCAGATAGCCCAATACGAACTCGCAATCGGCGCGTTTGAGAAAGTAGGCGTCCTCGATCCGCCGCGTGCACGGCGAGCGTCCATGGGCGCAGACCAGAGTGGTGATCACCCAGACCAACATGGCGAGGAGTATACGCCGCATTTCCAGAATCGAGCCGACCGCGTACCGCGCGACATGCGGTCGATGTCAGGATTGCGCTCGCGCTCGAGGCGTGGTGGTGTCGCCCCGGGGGCGGCGCGCCCGCAGATGCGATCGGCCCGCTCACGTCTGCGCTCCGGACGCGTCAGGTCACGGGAGAATTTCCCGCTGCAAGATCAGGAATCGAAAGCGTCACGGTCGTACCCCCGCCGGGCACCGAGCGGATCTCGAGGGTTCCCTCCACCATCAGCGCCCGCTCGCGCATCCCGAGCAGACCGAGCGCATCGGCGCGGCGCGGCAGTCCCGTATCGAACCCGCGGCCATCATCACGGATCTGCAGCGTCAGCCGCCGGCCCCTCTCGATCATCTCGATGTCGACCTGCGTGGCCTGTGCGTGCCGCACGACGTTGGTCAGCGCCTCCTGCAGAACACGAAACACGACTGTGGCCCCGGGCTCACCGACCTGCAGCTGCGGCGGCTCGATCCGCAGTCGTACCTCGATCGAATGCAGTTGTCGAAAGCCATTCACCAGCCACTCCACGGCTGCGGCGAGACCGAGGACATCGAGCACCGCCGGGCGCAGATCGGCCGCGACGCGGCGTGCCGAATCGATGGTCTGGTCGATCAGCGCAAGCATGCTGCGGGCCTCATCGGCCATCGGCGTACCGCGCTCGCGGCAATAGGTCTCGAGTCCGGCGAGCTTGTATTTCAACATCACGAGCGCCTGGCCGAGCTCATCGTGCAGCTCGCGCGCCAGCCGCGCGCGTTCCGACTCCCGCGCCACGCTGCCGAGCGTTGCCGCGGCGCGCAACTCATCGCGTGCGCGGCGCAGCGATTCGTTCGCACTCTGCAATTCCTTGGTGCGCGCCCCGACACGCGCCTCGAGCGCCTCGGTGAGACGATTCAGCTCCGCGCTCCGTTGCTCGGCAAGGCGCCGCTGCCCGGACTCCGCCGCATGCGCCTCGGCGAGGCGCCGATAGAGCCGGCCGTTTTCGAGAATCATCACCGCGAGCAGAACGCAGGCGGCCACCAGACCGAACGCCCGTCCGGCGTACCAGCCGAAGGAAAACCGCCCCGCGTTGAACACCGCGGCCTGCGCTAGGTCGCAGGCCCACGCGACGGTCACCACCATCATCCACAGGTGCAATCCGGAGAAACGCACGCGCCGCCACAGCACCGGCAGCGCGGCCAGGATCGTCAGCCAGGTCACCCAGGCCACGGCGTATTTTGCTGGCCGGTCCTGATTGCCGCGCATGAGTTTTGGCAGCAGATGCGCACCGGCGGTCGCCACGAGCAACGCGAGCGCCGCAGCGGCAAGGGCTGCGAACACCGCCGCAGCCGCACGCCAGCGCGTCGCGGCCGCCGAGACCGCCCGCAGCGGCCGCTCGACGGTGACGGCAAACCCCATCACAGCGAGCGGAAACCCCAAGTGCCAGAGGAAGTAGAGCCAGGCGGTGGTCTGCCCGTCGGCCCAGAGCAGACCGGTGCGGGCGAACAGGCCGGGGAAGCTCAGTTCGTGCAGCAGCGCCATCGCGGCGCTGAACAGGTAGCCGCCGGCGAGGATCAGTACGCCGGTGGAGCGCGTCAGACCGAATTGCCCGAACAGAAACACGCAGGTCAGCAGGTCGCACATGACCAGCGAGGACTCGTACACCGGCAGGTACAGCCGGCTGTGTCCGAAAGGAATGTCGGCGAAGGGGGCCAACGCCAGAAAAATCAGCAGCGACAGCCCGATGCTGAGGGCTGCGATGCGCCGCTGGTGCTGACTGGGAGGCTCGGTGGTGAGCGCAATCATGCGCGCCACCGACGATGCCGCGACGCTGCGCGGCCGGGAATCATTTGAGTCTGGTGCCTGCGCCGTCGAACACAGCGACGTCGGTCGCAATCCCGGCGCGCACACTCGCCACGACCGTGCAGAACTCCTCGAACTGGCCGAGCACCCGCTCCAGGTGCTGCAGGCTCGCAGCCGGCGCCCCGAGGTGAATCTCGACGTCGATGTGCACCACCCGCAGCCGCCCGGCCTCGTTGCGCCCGAGGGTTCCGCTCGCGCTGGTGCGCATCCCGCCGGGGTCGTTCTTGAACTTGCTGAGTGCGAAGTACAGGCTCGAGCTCATGCAACTGCCCACCGCGGCGAGCAGCAGCAGCACCGGCGAGGGCCCGGAACCGGCCCCGAGCGGGGCAGCTTCATCCGAGGTCAGGTGCGCCATGCCCGGCGCGAAGTCGATGTCGAACTGATAATCCCGCTGCTGAAGGAGCGTCACGCGGGCAGAGTGTTGTTCGGTCATGGCCGAGTCCTCAGGCGGCACACCGCCCCCTGCGGCGCAGGCGCGGTGGTACCGGATGATACCACCGCGCCGGCTGTGTCCCTGCCCCCCTCAGTCCGGCAGAGTCACTTCTCCGGCAATGTGGAAGTGTCCGGCCACGTCAGGAGCCCCCGTACCCGGCTGTCCGCCGCCGACCGAGAGCGTGTAGCGGCCTGGGGCGACCACGATCCGCCCGCGCTCGGTGACCATGCTCAAATCCCGCCGCGACAGCGTGAAATGTACGACCCGGCTCTGTCCGCTCTTGAGGTAGATGCGCGTGAAACCGCGCAGTGCCCGCAGCGGAGCGCCGGGCACGTGAGGGAACTGCAGGTACAGCTGCACGACTTCCGCCCCGGCGCGCAGCCCGGTATTGGTGACCTCGGCGGACACCGCCAGCGGCTCGCCGGCCTGAAGCCGCGTATGCGCCAGATGCAGATGGCTGTAACCGAAATGGGTGTAACTCAGTCCGTAGCCGAACGGCCAGAGCGGCTTGCCCTTGAAGTACCGGTAGGTCCGCCCGCGCATCGAGTAGCTCTGAAAATTCGGCAGCTGATGCACGCTGCGGTAGAAGGTGAGGGGCAGCCGGCCGGACGGATCATTGCGCCCGCTCAATGTCGCGGCAATCGCCGCACCGCCCTCCTCGCCGCTGTACCACGCCTCGAGGATCGCATCGGCATGGCGCTTCTCCCAAGGCACGGCGAGCGCGCTGCCATTCATGAGCACTACCACCAGGGGTTTACCAGCCTTGGCCACCTCGCGCACCAACGCCTCCTCTGGACGCGGCAGCGCGAGACTCGTGCGATCACCGCCATCGAAGCCCGGCTCGTGCACGGGCATCTGCTCGCCCTCGAGGCGACTGGTAAGCCCAACCACCGCGATGACGACGTCGGCACGTCGAGCCGCCGCCAGCGCGGCCGGATCGGGACGATTGTCGACCCGCTCCCAAATGAGCGCCGCGTGCGGCGCGTGCTCGCCGCGATACCCGTACGTCATGCGCACGCGGATCCGGCGACCCTTGTGCAGATAGATCCGTCCGACGTCCGTACCCGGACTGTAGGACTGGATCATGTGCTCATCGCCGAGCGTGAGGCTCGCCCCCCCGTTGGTGCGCACGCCGACCTGGTAGTAGCCGGAGCGCGGCGGAGTGAAATAGCCGCTCCACTGCGCGCCGCGCAGCTCGCCCGCTGGCGGCGCCGTGCCGTGCCGTGCATCGAGATCGATCGCCGGCACGACGGTCGTGACCGCGCGCGCGTTCGGAGCGGCAAACTGATATCGAACCTGCACGCCCGGTTTGCCGTTCGCGGTGGTGAACAGCCCGGCCGGGACCACCGTGCCCGAATGGGCGAGGAACTGGGTACCGGGGACGTAGGAGATCTTCGCGTGCGGGAATTGCGCCTTCAGGCCCTGCAGCACCGTCACGACCCGGCTCGGCATGCCGCTGTAGTTGCCGAGCAGCACACCGGTCTGCGCGGCGAGCGGCCCCACGACTGCGATCCGCCGCACCGTGCGCTTCAGCGGCAGCACCCCGTCGTTCTTCAGCAGCACCATCGACTCCTCGGCGAGGCGCAGCGCGAGACGGCGATGAGCCGGACTGTTCAACTGGTCGGGGTTGATATGGTCATACGGCACCAGGGCGGGCGGATCGAACATCCCGAGACGAAACCGCGCGGTGAACAACCGCACCACCGCACGGTTCACCGCGTCCACTGACAGATAGCCCTGCTGCACTGCCTGGAGAAACGGCTTGTAGTCCGCATCCCCGTGGGGGGTGCCGAAATCCGCGCACTCGTTGTCCATGCCCCGCTCGAGCGAGATCGCCGAGGCTTCGGGCTGCGAGGCGCGGTAATGGTGGCCGGTGAAGATGTCGTGCACCGCATCACAGTCCGATACGACGTAACCGTGGAAGTGCCACTGTCCGCGCAGCATCTTCTGCAGCAGGAAATGGTTGGCGCAGGCCGGCTGGCCGTTGACCGCGATATAGGCGCACATCACCGATCCGGCGTGTCCGTGCACGATCGCGGCGCGGAAGGCCGGCAGATACGTATCCTCGAGCGCGTGGCGGCTGATGTCTTCATCGGCGAAGTGGCGGGTCGGCTCAGGCCCGCTGTATGCATCGAAATGCTTCGGCGTCGCGATGGCGCGGTAGTAGTGCGGATTGGAGCCCTGGAGACCGCGCACGTAGGCGACCGCCAGCCGACCGGTGAGAAACGGATCCTCCCCGTAGGTTTCCTGGCAGCGGCCCCAACGCGGGTCGCGGCAGATGTTGATGTTGGGCGCCCAGAAGTCCAGGCCATGGAACATCCCGGTGCCATGCCCGCGGGCGGCCGCCTCGGCGTAGCGGATGCGCCCTTCGATGCTGATCGCCTTGGCCATGGCGCGGATCCCAGGCGCATCGAACGTCGCGGCCAGTCCCATCGGCTCGGGGAACTCGGTGGTGCCGTGACCGATCACCCCGTGCAGCGCCTCGCTCCACCAGTTGTAGGCCGGAACGCCGAGACTCGGGATGGCACGCGCTCCGTTGACCAGTTGCGAGACCTTCTCGCGCAAGCTCATGCGCCCCACCAGATCGATCGCACGCTGACGCGCCGGGAGATTCGGATTGAGCCAGGGCGTCGCCGGCCCGGGTGCGGCCGCGGCCGACGCGACACACACGATGACTCCCGATATCAGCGCCGCTGCGGCGCGCCACGTGGCTTTTTGCATGATCGAACCGGACCCCTCGTTGGTTCTCTCCGGGCCGGCGCGATGTCCGGCCCGTGAGTATGATAGCGCTATCTTATGGTTGCTGGTATTGTCCGAGTTAATCTCGAACTGTCAAGCGCGAGACGTCCACGCACACCAAAGGACGAGGCGCAGAGGGGGAACGCATGCGGATCCGATTGTCCATCCTGGCCGCGACGGCCGTGCTGTCGTTGTGCGCTGCTGGCGGTTCGACCCGCGCCGACGGTGCGGCCGCGGCGCAGCCCATCGTCGCGCAGATTGCCGTGGGGCACCCTGCCCGCCCGGTGAGCCGTTACGAATACGGCATGTTCATCGAGAACCTCGGTCAGCTTGTGTACCGCAGCCTCTGGGCGCAGATGCTCGATGACCGCAAGTTCTTCGAGCCGATCCGCCCCGCCGGCGCGGTGCCCGCCAAACCGCTCAGCGGGTTTGCCCGCGTCTTCGTGCTGCGCCACTGGCGACCGATCGGTGCTCCCGATTCGGTGACGATGGACCCACGCCACCCCTTCGTCGGCGCGCACAGCCCACGCATCGCGCTCGCCGGTGACGCGGTGCGGGGCATCCGTCAGCGGGGCCTCGCGGTCCTCGCCGGCAAACGATACACCGGATACGTCTACCTGCGCGGCACGCCCGACGCGCACGTGACGGTGAGACTGCGTTGGGGGCCCGGCAAAGACGCCGCGCGCAGCGTGCACCTCGGCGCCCTCACGGAACACTATCGCCGCTACCGGTTCGCCTTCACCGCCGCAGCGACCAGCGGCGCGACGAGCTTCTCGGTGCGCGCCACGGGGCACGGCAGCGTGCACATCGGCACCGTCTCGCTCATGCCGGCCGACAATATCGAGGGATTCCGGCGCGACAGCATCGATGTGCTTCGCCAGTTGCACTCCGGCTTCTGGCGTCTGCCCGGCGGCAATTTCGTCTCCGACTTCAACTGGTACGCCTCGATCGGCAATCGCGACAAGCGCGCTCCCTACCTCGATCACGCGTGGAACGCCGTGCAGTCGAACGATGTCGGTCTCGATGAGTTCATGACGCTCTGCCGGCTGCTGCACGTGGCCCCGTATGTCACCGTCAACGCCGGCTTCGGCGATGCCCACTCGGCAGCGGCCGAAGTGAAATACCTGAACGCGCCGGCGAGCACCCGGCTCGGTGCACTGCGGGCGCGCAACGGACATCCGCGCCCATACGACGTGAAGTTCTGGAACATCGGCAACGAACCCTACGGCCCCTGGGAACTCGGCCACACCTCGCTCAAAGACTATGTGTGGAAAAACAACGAATTCGCCCACGCGATGTTGCATGCCGATCCACACATCGTACTGCTCGCCTCCGGCGCCATGCCCGATGAGATGACCATCGAGGGCATCGCCCGCAAGCTCGGCCACCGCAGTGACCAGATCTCGCTGTGCTCGTCTGAGGACTGGACGTGCGCGTACCTGAAGCACTCCTGGGGCGATTTCCGCGGCATCACCGAGCACTGGTACGCGCGCGCCGGCATGCACTTCGATCTCGCCCGGGCGCGGGCGGGCCTGCGCATCGATCACATGGAGCCCGGCTACGTCCCGGCACACGAATCGGTGTTGCAGTGGGTGCGCACCCCGGCGCAACGCGTGCGGCTGAAGGCCCAGGAGTGGCAGGCCTACGAGCGACGCTTTCCAGCCATGCGCCGCGCCGGCATTTTCATGTCGATCGATGAGTACGCGTACACCGGCGCACCGCCGAATCTGAAGCTCGCCCTGGCCTATGCCATGGTCCTCAACGAGATGCTCAGGCACACCGACTTCCTGCGGATGTCAGCCTTCACCATGGGCGTCTCGACGATGGACTTCACGCGCACGCGCGCGGCATTGAACACCACTGGCCTGCTGTTCAAACTCTACGGCGAGCACTTCGGTCCGGGCCTGCTGCCGGTGCCGGTCGGCGGCGACGCACCACCGCCCGCACCGCGCCAGCAGCTGGTGCCCGGTATCCGGCCGCAAAGTGCCGGCAGCCCGACCTATCCGCTCGACGTCGAGGCAGCGCTCACACCCGATCGCCGGCACCTGATCGTGGCCGTGGTCAACGCCACCGCTCACACCCAGCGGCTGGCCCTGAACCTCACCGGTGCACGGCTTCTCGCCGGCGGGCACTATTGGGAGATGACCGGTCCGGGACTGCAGGCGGCAAACCGCATCGGGCACACGCCTCAGGTCCAGGTCCGCGAATACCGTCTGAGCGGGCCGGCGAACCCGCTGCGCGTCGCACCGATCAGCATCGATATCTACCGGCTGACCCTAACCGGCGTGGTGCACAGATGAACTCGCGCTTGCACGCCCGTGTGCGCTTCGGCGCCGCCGCGCTCTGTGTCCTCGCCGTGGGGTGCGGTACGCGCGGCCAGGCAGCCACCGCAGGCGTCCTTCCCCGCGTGCGCGTCGCGCAAGGTCTGCTCCAGGGTGTACGTACGGGGCCTACGGTGGCGTTTCTCGGTGTGCCCTATGCAGCGCCCCCGATCGGAGCGAACCGGTGGCGCGCACCGCAGCCGGTGCGCCCCTGGACGGGTGTTCGGCCTGCACAGCACTTCGCGCCCAGCTGCCTGCAGACGCTCTCACCGCACGGCTTCGGTCCTTGGTCGAACGAGTACGGCGTGCACGGTGCGCTGAGCGAGAATTGCCTGTACCTGAACGTGTGGGCGCCGACGCACCCTGCGCACCCGCTGCCGGTGATGGTCTGGATCCCCGGCGGGGCATTCATCGCCGGCTCCGGCTCGGTCCCGATCTACGACGGTGAGCACCTCGCCGCGCACGGCATCATCGTCGTCACGCTCAATTACCGGCTCGGGGTGTTCGGCTTTCTGACCGATCCGGCACTCGCCGCCGAAGCACGGCGCCGGCATGAGCCGCCCGGCAACTGGGGGCTGCAGGACATCCTCGCCGCGCTGCACTGGGTGCGCCGCAACATCGGCGCCTTCGGCGGCAATCCGCACGAAGTCACGCTCGCCGGCCAGTCGGCCGGAGCGATCGCCGTGCAGGATCTGCTCGCCTCGCCGCTTGCGCGCGGGCTGTTCGAACGGGCAATCGCCGAAAGCGGCCTGCCGAACTCCCGCCTGCCGAACTCCCCCATGCACATGCCGACGCTCGCGGCCGCCGAGCGTGCCGGGACGCGCTTTGCGGATGCCAAAGGTGCACTCACCAGTGCTGAGCTGCGGGCACTGCCGCCCGCAGCGCTCAGCACTACAGCAGCACCGATGAGCAGTCCACTCATCATGCCGAGCATCGATGGTCGATTGCTGCCGGCCTCGCCCGAGCAGCGGCTCGCCGCCGGCCGCTTCGCGCGCATCCCGGTGCTGATCGGCATGAATGCCGATGAGAACACGGGATTCCGTGACAACCCCGTGACGCTCACCCGCGCCGCCTGGAACGCCCGCCTGCAACGGCGGTTCGGTGCACTCGCCGCGCGCTTCGCGCGCCTGTTCCCGGCGCACGGCCCTCATGCCCGGGCCCGGGCCCTGCGCGCCGTGCGGCGCGACCTCGGACTGGCTGCGATCTATCACTGGAGCCGTCTGCGCCAGACACACTCGCATGCCCCGGTGTATGCCTACCTCTGGACGCACCGGGAGCCCGGGCCGCATGCCCGCCGCTGGCGGGTGTTTCACTCCTCAGAGATCCCCTACGTCTTCGGCACCCTCGATGCCGCCCCGCAGCGACACTTCACACCGCTCGACTACGCGATCTCCCGGCACATGTTGGACTACTGGGTGAATTTCGTCGCCACCGGCGATCCCAACGGCGCCGGACTCGCGCACTGGCCGGCACTCACCCCCGACCGCATGCGCATCATGCGCCTCGGAGCGCACCCGGCCCCACAGCCGATCCTGCCGCCGCGCGTCTTGCGCGCCCTGCGGGCGTACATCGCCGCCGGCGGAGTTGCGCAGCTGTACTGAGCGCACACGGGTGCCGGCCGCGCGGCAGAGCACCCGCATGCGGCCGGCACCCTCGTCTCACTTGATGAGCCCCTCGGCGCGCATCGCGGCCTGCACGCCCGGGCGGGCCGCCACGCGCTCCTGGAACGTCAGCAGGTTCGGGAACGCCCCTAGATCGAACTTGAGCGGACGGGCCCAGTTCGTGACCGTGAACAGGTAGGCGTCGGCCACCGTAAACGTATCCCCGAACAGGTACTGACGCCCGGTGAGCTGCTGCTCGATGAATCCATAGCGGCGGCGCAGATACGCCTCGCGATCGGCGCGGGTGTCCGCCGGCGTCGCCGGATTGAACAGCGGCGAGTAGCTCTTGTGCAGCTCGGAGTTGATGAAGGTGAGCATCTCCTGCAGCCGGTAGCGCTCGAAGGAGGCCGGTGGCGGGGCCAGATGCGTCTCGGGCTTCAGATCGGCCAGATACTGCACGATCGCAACCCCTTCGGTGAGCAACTCGCCGTTGTCGAGCTGCAGCACCGGCACGTAACCCTTGGGGTTGACCGCCAGGAAGTCGCCCTCGACCTTCATCGTCTTGCTCTTCAGATCCACGCTCTGCAGTTCGAGCGCGATGCCGGCCTCCCGGGCCACGATGTGCGGCGAGAGCGAGCAGGCGCCGCTGGAATAGAACAATTTCATCTCAATCTCCCGTTGAAAATCACAATTCGCCGGAGCATACCCGCCCCGAGGTTACGATTGTATATCAAATTACTTTCCGTAACCAAAAAAGCACAGTATCATGCGCATGGGAACATCGATGTGACCGACTCAACCGACACCGTTGCAGACGATCCGACGCGCTGCCCCATGGGCGCGTGCATGCGGTTGCTCGGCGGGACCTGGACGCCGAACCTGATCTGGCAGCTGAGCGGCGGCCCGCGCCGCTTCACCGCACTGCACAAGGACGTCGCGGGCATCTCAGCGAAAATGCTGAGCGCACGGCTGCGCGAACTCGGGGCCAAACGGGTGGTCGTACGCGGAGTCTCGCCAACCTCCCCGCTCTCGGGCGCCTATGCGCGGACGCCGCTCGGGCGGGAAC
>JAPTUI010000523.1 GCA_028067895.1 Pseudomonadota bacterium
ACCCTGATCCTCATCGTCGCGGTGCTCTACCTGGCCTACCGGCGGCTCTCGCTGCTCGCCTTCACCGCCACGTTCACCGTGCTGCTGGCCGCCTACAGCTACTTCGGGGCGAGCAACGCCGCGGCAGCGACGTGGAAGGGGTTCCTGTGGCTGTCGCTCGCGGCGTTGTGGCTGCTGAACGTGCGCTGGCTGCGCAAGGCGCTGATCACCCGGCCCTTCATGAAGGCCTATCGGCGGCTCCTGCCCTCGATGTCGCAGACCGAGCGCGAGGCGCTCGAGGCCGGCACGGTGTGGTGGGATGGGGAGCTGTTCACCGGTGCACCGCAATGGTCGAAGCTGCTCGGCGCGCGCGCTCCCGAGCTCAGCGCCGAGGAACAGGCGTTTCTCGACGGCCCCTGCGAGGAACTGTGCCGCATGCTCGATGACTGGAACATCACGCATGAGCGCGGTGATCTGCCGCCGCACGTGTGGGAGTTCATCAAGGCTCGCGGCTTCTTCGCCATGATCATTCCGAAGCGCTACGGCGGCCTGGAGTTCTCCGCCTTCGCCCACTCGTGCGTGCTGACCAAGATCGCCAGCCGCAGCGCGACGGCGTCCTCCACCATCGCGGTACCGAACTCGCTCGGACCGGCCGAGCTGCTGCACCATTACGGCACCGAGGAGCAGAAGAACCACTACCTGCCGCGGCTCGCGCGCGGGGAGGAAGTGCCGTGCTTCGCGCTGACCGGACCGCGTGCCGGCTCCGACGCCGCCTCGATTCCCGACACCGGGGTGGTCTGCCGCGGACAGTGGCAGGGCCGCGAAGTGCTCGGCATGCGGCTGAATTTCTCCAAGCGATATATCACGCTCGCGCCGATCGCGACGGTCATCGGCCTGGCGTTTCGGCTGTTCGATCCCGACAAGCTGCTCGGCGGGCAAGCCGATCTTGGCATCACCTGCGCGCTGATTCCGCGCGAGACGGCTGGTGTCAGCATCGGCCGGCGGCACTTTCCCTCCAACATCCCGTTCCAGAACGGGCCGGTGCAGGGCCGCGACGTGTTCGTGCCGCTCGATTTCATCATCGGCGGACCGAAGATGGCCGGCGCCGGCTGGCGCATGCTGGTCGAGCAGCTCTCGGTCGGCCGGTGTATCTCGCTGCCCTCCAATGCCACCGGGGGCGCGAAGGCCGGCGTGTGGGCGAGCGGCGCCTATGCGCGCATCCGCCGGCAGTTCAACATGCCGGTCGGGCGCTTCGAGGGCGTCGAATCGGTGCTCGCGCGCATGGCCGGCCTCACCTACACCATGGATGCCGCGCGCTCGGTCACGGCAGGGGCCATCGATGGTGGTGAGAAACCCTCCGTGCCCTCAGCGATGCTGAAGTATCACGTGACCGAGATGGGGCGTCAGGTCGCCAATGACGCCATGGACGTGCACGGCGGCAAGGGAATCTGCCTCGGCCCGAAGAACTACCTCGGACGCAGCTACCAGGCCGTGCCGGTGACGATCACGGTGGAGGGGGCGAATATCCTCACGCGCAGCCTGATCATCTTCGGCCAGGGCGCGGTCCGCTGCCATCCGTTCGTGCTGCGCGAGATGAATGCTGCCCGCAATCCCGATCACGCCCAGGGTGTGGAGGAGTTCGACCGCGCCCTGTTCGGGCACATCGGCTTCACGATTTCCAACGCGGTCCGCTCACTCATCATGGCGCTGACGCACGCGCGTTTCACTCGCTCGCCCGTGAGCGGGCCGACGGCGCGCTACTATCAGCACATCGTGCGCTTCAGCGCCTCGTTCGCCTTCACCGTCGATGTGGCGATGCTCACCCTCGGCGGCTACCTGAAGAAGAAGGAAAATCTCTCGGCCCGGCTCGGCGACGTGCTCTCCGCGATGTACCTCGCCTCGATGGTGCTGAAGCATCACGAGAACCAAGGGCGCCCGGAGGAGGACCTGCCGATCGTGGAGTGGGCCTGCCGCAACCTCCTCTATCACGCCCAGGAGCAGCTGCACGGCTTTCTGCGCAACTTTCCGAACCGCATGCTCGCCGGACTGATGCGCGCGGTCGTCTTTCCGCGCGGGCGGCACTATTCGGCGCCGTCTGACCGGCTCGGCCGTCAGGTCGCCGAGCGGCTCACGCAGCCCTCGCAGAGCCGCCAGCGCATCGGCCAGTACATCTACACTACCGTCGAGCCCGGCAATCCGCTCGGACTGCTCGAAGAGGCGCTCAAACTCGCCCTCGACATGGAGCCGCTGGAGAAGCGCATCCGCGTCGAAGGGGTCAAGACCGGCCGGATCAGCGCCCTCGACCTGCCCGGTCAGCTCGAGCAGGCCCTCGCCGCCGGCATCATCAGCGCCGCGGAAGCCGAGGCGCTGCGCGCCTTCGATGCCAAGGTGATGAACCTCGTGAACGTCGATGACTTCGCGCCACACGAGCTCGGCACGCAGGCTCAGCCGGAGTACGAGCAGCGCACGGCCTCGCCGGCGCTGGCATGAACACGGCGATCGAATCTGCCGCGGCCGCAACCCGCAGCGGCGCGGTCGGCGCGTACCACCCGGCAGTGACGTGCGAGAACTGCGCGGCGGCGCTTGCCGGGCCGTTCTGCAGCCAGTGCGGGCAGCGCCACCACGAGCACCCGGTGCACTCCTTCTGGCATTTCCTGCAGGAGGCGACCGAGGACATGACGCACGCAGACTCGCGGCTGTGGTTGACGCTGCGCGCGCTGCTGTTGCGGCCTGGATCGCTGACCCGGGAGTTTCTCGACGGCCACCGCGTGCGCTACCTGCCGCCGGTGCGTCTGTACCTGGTGGTGAGCCTGCTGTTCTTTTTCATCACGGGACTCGCGACCTCGCTCGGATCCGGCGCCAACGTCATCGTGGTGCACCGGGGTCAGGATTTTCACATGGCGGTGGCGCCGCCCAGCGCGGCAGCCGCCGCTGCACACGGCACCCCGGCCACGATGGATCCGCGACCCGTGTGCGCCCAGGTGAGCCTATACGGCGCACGCGTCTCGCCCTGGCTGGCCGGGCGGCTGGATCACAGTTGCCTCGCCGTGGCCGCGCGTGGCGGTGCCGAGCGCTTCGTCGCAGCCCTGGAGCGCAACTATGAGCGCGCGATGTTCCTGCTGCTGCCGCTGCTCGCCCTCGCCATGGTGCCGCTGTTCCTCGAACCGCGCCGCCACTACGTCGAACACCTGCTGCTCCTGCTGCACAACCACGCGTTCCTGTTCGTGACGTTCGGGATTCTCGAGCTGGCCGGTCTGTTCAGCACCTCACCAGTGCTCCTCGGTCCGCTGGACGTCCTCGTCACCTTCGCCATTCCCGTCTACTACTACCTGGCGATGCGGCGCGTGTACGGACAGAGCCCGGCGTGGACGCTCGGCAAGATGGCCGGGCTCGCAACGGCGTACCTGTTCATCGGCCTGACGGTACTCGCCGGCACCGTGACCTACAGTTTTCTCTCCCTCTGAGCGTCCCCGACAGGCCCGTGCCGCCGTGATCCGCTCGATCCTCCATGTGGACATGGACGCGTTCTTCGCCTCGGTGGAACAGCACGACCGACCCGAACTCGCCGGCCTACCGGTCGTGGTCGGGCACGCCGGCGCACGCGGGGTGGTCGCCGCGGCGAGTTATGAAGTCCGCCGCTTCGGAGTGCGCTCGGCGATGCCGATGAGCACCGCCCTGAGATTGTGCCCCAGTGCGGTCTGCGTGCCACCGCGCATGGCGCGCTACCGGGAAGTCTCCGCACAGGTGTTCGCGGTGTTCCGGGAAATCACCCCGTTGGTGCAGGGCCTGTCGGTGGACGAGGCGTTCCTCGACGTCACCGGCAGCGTGCAGCTGCTCGGTGATCCGCCGGCCATCGCCCGGCGGATCAAGACGGAGATCCGCGCGCGCACCGGCCTGAGCGCCTCGGTGGGCGTTGCGCCGAACAAGCTCATCGCCAAGATCGCCTCGGACCTGGACAAGCCCGACGGACTCACGGTCGTTCCGCCTGAGCGCGTGCGCGAGGTGCTCGATCCGCTCTCGGTGCGCCGGCTGCCGGGTCTGGGACGCAAACTCGGCGAGAAAGTCGAGGCCGCCGGCCTGCGTACGCTGCGCGATCTGCGCTGTGCGCCGGACGCGGTGCTCTGGCCCCTGTTCGGGCGCGACGCTCCCAGGATGCGCGAGCGTGCGGCCGGCATCGACGAGCGTCCGGTGATGACAGACGTCGAGGACAAGTCCCTCAGTGCCGAGGACACGTTCGAGCGTGATCTGGCGCAGCCGCGCGAGCTCGAGGCACACCTGGCCCGCCTGGCGGACAAGGCCTGCGAGCGGCTGCGCCGCAAGGGGTTGATGAGCGGGCGCATCGGGGTCAAGATCCGCAGCCACGATTTCTCGACGTTCACCCGCCAGCGCGGCATCACCCCGCCCACCCAGGACGGGCGCGCCATCCGCGAGGTGGCGCAGGAGCTGCTGCGGCGCTGGCCCGCCGAGCATCGGGGTGCGAAACTGCGCCTGCTCGGCGTGACGCTCGCGGAACTTTCCCCCGCGACGCAGATGGGTCTGTTCGAACAGTCGGCCCCCGGCGGCAATGCCCGACTCGATGCGGCGCTCGATCAGGTCCGCGAGCGCTTCGGCAGCCGCGCGCTGCGGCGGGGAAACTTGCTGGATTAGTCGGTGCCCGATGTATCTGTCGTTCTTCGGCCTCAACGAGAAGCCTTTCTCGATCACTCCGGATCCGCGCTACCTCTTCCTGAGCGAGCGGCACGCCGAGGCGATGGCGCATCTGCTGTACGGAATCCGCGAGGCCGGTGGATTCATCCAACTCACCGGCGAGGTCGGCACGGGCAAGACCACCATCGTGCGCTCGCTGCTGGCGCAGACGCCGGAGAATACCGAGATCGCGCTGATCCTCAACCCGCGCATGAGCCCTCCGGAGTTCCTGCTCACGCTGTGCGAGGAGCTCGGCATCGGCGTACCGGATGAGGCCTCCGGCAGCCTGAAGGATCTGGTCGACATCCTCAACGCGTACCTGCTGCGCGCCCATGCGGCCGGCAAGCGCGTCGTGCTCGTGGTCGATGAGGCACAGAACCTCGCCCCCGAAGTGCTCGAACAGGTCCGTCTGCTGACCAACCTGGAGACCAACACGCAGAAGCTCCTGCAGATCATCCTGATTGGCCAGCCGGAGCTGCGCGAACTGCTCGATCGGCTCGAGTTGCGCCAGTTGGCGCAGCGCATCACCGGGCGCTATCACCTCGATCCGCTCGGCCCGCCGGAAACCGCGGCATACGTGCGTCATCGCCTGCGCGTCGCGGGGGCGACCAGCGAGATCTTCAGCCGGCGGGCCCTGCAGCGGATCCATCGGCTCTCCGGCGGCGTGCCACGCCTGATCAACATCCTCTGCGACCGCGCGCTGCTTGGCGGCTACTCGCTCGACCGCCACCAGGTCACCGGCGCACTGGTGCGCCAGGCGAGCGTGGAGGTCTTCGGCCGCCGCGCCGAGCGGTCCTGGCCCCTCTGGGCGGGTGTTGCAGCCATCGCGGCGCTGCTCGGCGTCGCGGGGCTCGTATTCTGGCGGTTCGGCCCGAGTCTGCCTGCGATCCGCACCGCGCGTCCGCACGTGCAGCGCCGCCTGGCGCCGACACGCCTGCCGGCTCATCCACCGCTGCCTCACGGTGCGGCCCACGCCGAGCGCGCGTCCGTGTCGCTCCAGAGCCTGCTCGGCCGCTATGGCGCGCAGGCCACCGCGGCGGCGGCCTACACGCGGCTGCTCGCCCTCTGGGGCCTGAAGGACCCCTCCGCCGGCCCCGACCCCTGCCAGCAGGCCGCACAACACGGCTTGGTATGCGTCAAGGGTCAGGGCTCGCTCGGTGAACTGCGCCTGTACAACAGGCCGGCGATCCTGCTGCTGACCGATGCGGCCGGTCATACTTACCACGTCGTCCTGCAGCAGCTCGCGCCCTCGCATGCGACCGTGGATCTTGGACCGAAGCCCGCGCGGGTGCGGCGCACCGCATTGTCCCGGGCATGGCTCGGCCGCTACGCGCTGCTGTGGCGGCCGGCCGATGGCCGGCTGCGCACGCTCTCGGCCGGCATGAGCGGGGCCGGTGTGCGCTGGCTGCGCCGCAGCCTGCAGCGCCTGGAGGGGGTGCCTGCGGGCAGCGACCCCGGCACCGTGTACGATTCGCACTTGGTGCGGCTGGTACGCCGCTTCCAGCGTTCTCACGGCCTGGCGGTGGACGGGATTGCGGGCGTGCAGACCCAGATGGCGGTCTCCGGCGCGCTCCCTGCCCCGCATTCACCGCTGCTCGCGGCGCAGCACAACGGCGGCTGACATGTCATTCATCCTCGACGCTCTGAAGAAATCCGAGCACGCGCGGCAGCGCCAGGCAGGGCCGTCGCTGTTCGAGGTCAAGGTCGTTCAGCCGCGCCGGACGGTGCCCGTCTGGGCGGTGATCATCGTCCTGCTCGTGCTGATCAACGTCATGACGCTCGGCTGGATCGTGCTCAACCGCCGGCACGGAAAGACGCAGGCGCCCGCGGTGTCACCGACTCCGTCCGCTGCTGCGGCGCCCCCTACCGCAAGCCGCGGTCCGGCGCCCGCACCGCAGGCGGTGACTGCCCCCGCGCCGGCACCTTGGCCCGCACCGTCGAGCGCTTCCGCGGCCCCGGTGCCGACCCTCGCTCCGGCGACACCTCCGGCGTCGGCATCCGCCTCGCAGAGCACAGCATCGGCCTCCCCGGGCACGGGCGCCGCGTATCCGCCCACCCCCGCGGATCTCGAGCCCGCCCTGCAGCCAGCCGCCAGCGCTGCGGCGAGCGGTTCTGCGCCGCCCGCAGGATCCCTCCCCCTCTATGCGCAGATCGCCGCCGAACCGGGTAGCCGGCTGCCGCGACTGCATCTGGATCTGCATGTCTACAGTCCGCTACCCAGCAAACGCTTCGTCATGATCAACATGCAGAAACTGCGCCAGGGCGATGCGCTCGCCAACGGGGTGAGCGTGGTGAAAATCCGCCCCGACGGGGTGGTGCTGTCCTACCAGGGGCGGGAGTTCCTGCTGCCGCGCTGAGCGGTCCGCGCGCACATCACATAACCCGGAGCGGCGATTGACGTGATTCACAGAATCGTGCCGACGGGGGCGACAAACGGTCGGGCCTGGTCCAAGGTCCCAGACTGCGCATGAATTCCGCAGCGATACGCATATTGATCGTCGATCGCGATGCGAAATATCGCGAATGGGTACGGCTGCACCTGTCGATCCTGTATCCCCAGGCCGCCATCGGCACGCTCGAACCGACCGAAAGCAACGCACTCGGTGCGCTGTCGACCGGCCCGGTCTGCGAGGCGCTGGTGCTGGCGGCAGATTTCGGCACCGGCGATGAGGAAGGCGAGCCCCCGGCGCTGGCCCAGGTGCGCGCGCTGCGCCAGAGCGGCACCGCCCCGGTGCTACTAGTGCTCGCCGAACAGGGCGATGAGCTACGCGCCGTACAGGCCCTGCGGGCCGGCGCCACCGATTACCTGCCGAAGCGCCTGATAACACCGGCGCGGCTGAAGAGCGCGCTTGACCAGGCACTGCAGGAGCTGCAGCCACCGCCGGCGCCCGAGGCCGCCCCGGAGGTGGCCGCGGCGACACCGCCGCGCCCGGGACGCAGCACGCCCATCGTGGCGGGGCACCCATCCATCTCCGGCTACGACATCACTCGCAAGCTCAGCGAATCCGACAAGGCCGTGGTCTACCTCGCCGAGAGTGCCGCACACGGTGCCGAGGTCGCGCTCAAGGTCAGCAAGATTCCCTGCGATGAGCGCGGCGCGCAGGCGCTCGAGCGGGAGTATCAGGCGATCCTCGCCGTGCATGACCCGGCGGTCGTACACATCTTTGACCACGGCATCGAGGACGGCTACGAATATCTCGCCATGGAGTACTTCCCGCGTGGCGATCTGAAGGCGCGCATGCACGTCGGCGTGACCGAATCCGAAGCAGTGCGCTTCCTGGAACGCATCGCCGCAGCGCTCGGCGTGGTGCACCGCGCCGGCATGCTGCACCGTGACCTGAAGCCGCCGAACGTCATGCTGCGCGACAACGACCATGTCGTGCTGATCGACTTCGGTCTGGCCCGTCAGCTCGATGGCAGTCATCACAGCACCTACACCGGGGTGCTGCGCGGCTCACCGTACTACATGAGCCCCGAGCAGGCGCTCGGCGAGAAACTCGACCCGCGCTCCGATCTGTATAGCCTCGGGATCATCTTTCACGAGATGTTGACCGGCCGCAAGCCGTTCGTGGGCAACAGCGCCATGGAGGTGCTGCAGCAGCACGTCAACGCCGCCCCGCCGCGCCTGCCGAGCTCCCTCAGCGGTTACGCGCCGCTGCTCGAGCAGCTGCTCTCGAAGCGACGCGAGGAGCGCTTCGAGAGCGCCGAGGCGCTGATTGCCGCCTGCGCGGCGCTGCGCAGCGGATCGCGCCGACAGACTCAGTCGGCCGCCTGAGACACCCGTGCGGCGCCGCGAGGCGCCTTGACACACCCCGGCGCGGGGCGTGCAATCGGCGGTGGGGAACCGGGCCCCGAGGATCAGGATCGACCCATGAACCCGCGCCGCCTCGTCGATACGACGCTGTTCTACTCGCCGACGAGCGGCGGGGTGCGGCGCTACCTGAACGCCAAACACGCCTGGCTCGCCGCCCAGCCCGGCTGGCAGCACACGCTGCTCGTGCCGGGCCGCACCGAGCGGATAGCTCCCGGTGCGCTGTGTTCGGTTCCCGGCCTGCCCGTACCCGGCTCGTTCAACTACCGTCTGCCGCTCAATCCGCGCCGCTGGCGGCGGTTGCTCGAGGCGCTCGAGCCCGATCTGATCGAGGCCGGCGATGCGTTTCATCCGGCGTGGGCAGCCCGCGCCGTCGCGCGCCGTCGCGCAGTGCCCTGCGCGGCGTTCTGTCACTCGAATCTGCCCCGCATTCTCGCTCGGCGTATCGGCGGACGCGCAGCGGAACGGTCCGCTGCGACTTACATCCGCTGGCTGTACGAAGGCTTCGACGTCGTCTTCGCACCGAGCCGCTTGATGGCACGGATCCTCGAGGAACTCGGAATCGCCCACACCGTGCACCAGCCGCTCGGCGTCGATGAGACGGTTTTTCACCCGGACCGGCGCGGCCCGTGGCTGCGCGAGCGACTGAACGTCGATGCGCACTCGCGCGTGCTGGTGTATGCGGGACGCTTCACGGATGAAAAGAACGTCCCGGTCCTGCTGCAGGCCTTCGCGCGCCTCGGCCGCCCCTACCATCTGTTGATGATCGGCGGTTGCCGTGCCGGCCGGCTCGCCGCCAACGTCACGCAATTGCCCTACCGGCGCGACGGCGTGGAGCTGGCACGGTGGCTGGCCTCGGCCGATGCGCTGGTGCACGCCGGCAGCGGTGAGACGTTCGGACTGGTCATTCTCGAGGCCATGGCCTGCGGCCGTCCGGTGGTCGCGGCGCGCGCCGGCGCGGTGCCGGAGCTGGTCGATGAGCGTGCGGGTCTCCTCGCCGAACCGGACGATGCACCGAGCTTCGCCGATGCGATCGCCGCGCTGTATGCGCGCGACCTCGACGCCCTGGGGCGCAGCGCACGCCAGCACGTTCTGCAGCATTACACCTGGCAGAAAGTCTTTACTCGCCAGCTCGCCGTGTACGGCGCGCTGCTCGCCGGCGGCCGGGCCGCCGCCGTGCAGGAGGCCGTGGCCGCCGCCGGCTGAGTCAACGGCCGCGCAGCGCCCCGAGCAGGCGCAGTCCGCTGCGGCGGGCGACGAGCCACAGCAGCGCCCGCCAGAACAACCGCTTACCGAGAGGAACGCGCCGCGGCGGCACGGCCCGGAAGAATTCCGCCCGCACATCGCGATGCACATGCAGCGCTCGGGCGCGAATCAGCCAGTGCGCGGGCGGGCTCTCGAGCCGATACGTCTGCCCATCCACCAGCGTCACTCGTGCGTCGGTGACGGTCGCGGGCACATCGCCTGACGCGACGCCGGTGAACGTGAGCACGAGCCGTTCCGCGGGAGCGTCGCGCGCCGCGCCGGTGAGCGTTAGCGCCGCACCGGTGGTGCGCGTACAAGTGACGACACCGCTGAATGTCGCGACAAGATGTTGACCGTTCGGATCAGGCATACCGTGGCGCGGCGCTCAGCCGGCGCTCTCCATGTCCCACACGATGAGCGGTGCGCCGCGGCGCAGCCAGAACCCCGCACCCATCTCGCGGAAATGCCGGCGCAAGCGCGTGCGGTACCAGTCGGCGTCGCGCAGATGCACTTCGGGGTCGGTGCGGGTGCGGTCGCAGTTGACCTGCCAATCGCGGCGCGTCAGCGCACTGAAATACAACACTCCGCGACACACCCGCGCCAGATTGGCCAGCGCGCCCGCGGCCTGGCGCGCGCTCAGATACTGCAGCACGTCGTAGCAGACCACCAGATCGAACGGCTCCCGGGCGCAAAAATCCTGCAGCGTGCCGTGCTGCCAGCCGTAGCGCCGGCAGAGGTATTCGCTCGATTCGAGGCCGACGTAGGCCGCTTTCGGCAAAGCGCGGCGCAGCGGCGCACGCAGCAATCCGGTGCCGCAGCCGGCATCGAGCATACGGCGCACCGGCAAGCCGACGTGTGCGGTGAACGCGCCGATCAGCCGCGCGCGTGCGCGCATCTCGGCCCTACTCGTCACCGCCGTGCGCGGGTCGAAGTAGAAGCGCTGGTAATATGCCCGGTCGAAAGGCATCGCTCAGACTCCTCCAGCGGCGGGCCATCCGGCGAGCTGCTCGCTCGCCTGGACCAGGCGCCGGCGGGCCTGCGGGTCGTAGGCCTGGGGATGGGCCGTCGCGGCCTCGAGGCCGTTGAAGAACGCTCCCGTGGTCAGCGCAAGCGCCTCGGCGCAGGCGAGGTGCAGCACCGCCGTCTCGCCGCTCGCAACGGAGTTGACCGGCGTGACGCCCATGGCCCGCACCATCGTAGTATCCATGTAGGTGGCC
>JAPTUI010000226.1 GCA_028067895.1 Pseudomonadota bacterium
CTTCGGCTCGATCAGGATCGCGCCCTTGAAGCCGATGCGGTGCTTGTGCTCGACGACCATGGAGAGGAAACGCCCGTAGTGATCGAGTTCGCGCTTCAGATCGGTGTTCAGCAGTGAGTCGTAGCCCTCGCGCCCGCCCCAGAGCACGTAGTTCTGTCCGCCGAGCCGATGCGTTGCCTCGAGGCAGCCGCGCACCTGAGTGGCGGCCCAGCTGTAGACCTCCGGGTCCGGACTGGTGGCGGCACCACCGGCGTAACGCGGATGGCTGAAGAGGTTGGCCGTGCCCCACAGCAGCTTCACGCCGGTGGCCGCCATCTTCGCCTCGATGTTTGCGACGATGGTCTTGAGGTTGCGGTCGTGTTCCTTGGCGGTCGTCGCCGTGGCCATGGCGTCGACGTCGTGGAACGTGAAGTAGGGCAGGCCGAGACGGCTGAAGAAGTCGAAGGCCGCCTCGAGCTTCGCGTCGGCCATCTCCTGGCTGATCGTGGCGCCGAGCCACGGGCGCGGCAGCGTGCCGGCACCGAAGATGTCCTGACCCGGCCAATTGAACGAATGCCAGTAGCACACCGCGCCGCGCAGCCAGTCCTCCATGCGCTTGCCGAGGACCTCACGGTCCTTGTCGTAGACGCGGAAGGCGAATTCGTTTTCGGTATCCGGACCCTCGAAACGAACCGGCGCAATCTTGGAAAAAAGGCTCATTCGGATAACTCCGTGCAATGAATTCGGGAACGTCGCCCCTCACGCGTGAGCGCGAAGGCGACCGGGGAAGAGGAAATCGAAGCGCGTGCCGGCGGGGCACACTGCTTGCGGACGCGCCACGGCCACCGTGTAAAAATCAAACTGGGCTGTTGCGCACGCGTACATCTGTAGAAGATCTCTGCGCGGCATGGTAGCGGTATCAGCGCGGCGCCGTCAATGGGAGCGAGGCGGCGGAGGCGTGAGCGGCCGCGCGGGCAAATCGGCGCAGGCGGCGGTGTTCCGAGCCACGCCATGCGACAGCGGCACACTTGGAAACCGATCGGGCGGGGTTCATCGAGGCAGGGCTCGTGCCGCTGCGCGTGCGTCCGAACGCCGTTCAGGTGCGACATGATGGACCTGCGGTGGGGTGCCATGTCCGCCGATCGACCTGCGCGAGGCCTTCGAGTGCCCGTGCCGGTAGCGGCCGCGCAGATCGGGGGCCGGGTGCGGCTGAACGGCGCGCCCCGCTCGACGCGGGGACAGGGCGAGCGGCCGGTATCGCCGCCGGCGTGGCAAGCGGGCTCGCAGCAAACCGAAGGGTACGGGGCGGATTCCTCGACATGCGCACGTTGCGTACCGGCGTGAACAGCGCCCGTGCCGTGCGCGGCGCGCAGGGCCGCGAATGACCCGGGGGCACGGTTCGCCCAGTTGATGTCTGGTGCACGACTCTGGATCGCCGAGGACCGACTCGGGTCGTCCTCCACGGCACGGCCGACGCGCTTCACCATGCGGGCGGTGCGGGACGCGGCCCGACTCCATCGAGCCGTGCGCGGTGTCGTTTCGCTCCCACTGCCCGCTCGGATGGCGCACCGGTTCAGCGGCACGCACTGACTGGCGCCGGCTCGGCGGAATCGCGAGGTGCGTAGAGCCGCTCCGAGGAGCCGCCGATCGGTTCGACCGCACGGGACCTGGCCGAGCGCAGGGAAGCGCGCAGCGGAGCGACGGTCCTTCGCGACCGAAGCGCTGTCCCTGCGGTAAGGAGCGGCGGAGGGCAGGGCCGAGTCGGGAGGTTGGGGCCAAGGACGACGACGCACCGAGGAGAGCGACGGCGCGCGAGGACTGCGGGTATCGCGAGTCCGGATCTCGACGGTCAGCGGCTCGTGGCGATCCGGGGCGCGAAAGGCTCCGGCCCGAGGGTCACGCGGCTGGATCTCATGCACGCGCGGCAGCCGGGCTGAGGATGCCGTCCCCAGCGCAATTTTTCGAGTAAAATCAAGGCGAAATGACAGCGTTGTCACTCAGACGCTGCACCGTAGTTCGCGCCTCTGTGGTGTTCTGCCAACGTTTCCGGTGGGCGGATCACGGACGGTGAATCGGAGCATCAAGCGTGCGTCGGGCCCCAGCGTGCGACGGTATGGTGGCGCAATCAGGTCTCGTCTCGAGGTTTCGTCGAGTCCTGATTTGCAACCGCGAGAAGCGCTCACTCGCGGCGTGACGCGCTCTTTGAGAGAGACGGAAAACACCGCGCCGGGCGCGAGTTCGGCCGCGCGACGGCGACCTGTTGACATCGAGACGACAGCAGGAACATACTCGGCCCGACATCAGGTAGCGGTACCATAATACGAAGGGGGCAGAAACCAACCGCCGAGCGGGATTTCCGGAGCTGTCGCCCGTCGGGTCGGTGCGGCAGCCGTCGACAACGTTGCCAATTCACAACACTGGTTTTCGACAGAGGGGGCTTCTAATGAGTCGGAAGACACTGCGTAACGCATCGAAGCGCGCGTTCAAGAAGAACGGTGGGCTCGGTGCGCTGGGCCGATCGGCCTACGCCAAAATTGGTTTGTCGGGGCTCGCGCTGGGGTCCATGACCCTCGCCGCGCAGGGCGTGGCGCATGCCGCGACCGCCTCGGCTGGCAAGGGCACGGATCAACCGGCGGTGCCGGGCGCGGCCGCGAAGGCCAAGCGCCGCGGGCTGCCGGCCACCCCGATGGCCTCCACGGGACTGTTCACGCGCAACGGCGCGGGACTGCTCGCCATGAACACCGGTCCGGTGCAAAACGCCGCGGGCAGCGCGACCATCCAGGCTGCGGCGAATTCCGCCACGGAACTGCAACCGATCGTCGTGACCGGCATCCGCGGTTCCCTGATGCGCTCGCTGCAGATCAAGAAGGCCTCCATCGGCGTGGTGGATGCGATTTCCGCGGAGCAGATCGGCCAGTTCCCCGATGCGACCATCGGTGGGGCCATCTCGCGCATTCCGGGCGTCACCGTGAACCGCGGCAGCCTGAATCAGGCAAGCGCAACGGGCGCGCCGACTGCCACGGGCCAGGTTCAGGGCGTGACGGTCGACGGGTTCGGCGGCTCGTTCAACAAGGTATTGGTCGAGGGACGCCAGATTGCCTCGGGCAATGGGCAAACCTTCAATTTCAGCGACTTCAGCGCCGTGTACGTCGGCGAAGTCGACGTGTACAAGACCCCGGACATGTCGCTCTCCGGTGGCGCGATCGGCGCGACGATCAACGTCAAGTTCCCCAATCCGTTTGACAACCCGGGCATGCACACCCAGGTGCAGATCTCGGAGAATGTCCATAGCATGGACGGCGGATTCCGACCGAGCTTCGGCGCGTTGTGGAGCGATACGTTCGATCACAACAAGTTCGGCATCCTGGTCGACGGCGACTATATGGATTCGCACATCCTGGGACATCACCAGGACATCGTTGGATGGAAGGGCAACACGTCCTTCCCCTGCTCGAGTCTCGCCGCCAACTACACGACGGCCTTTGGTAATACCGGTTGTGCGAGTGTCGGTCCCAATGCGACCGGTAACAGCCAGGTGCCGGTGTGGTACCCGCAGGACATGGCGATGTACCTGGAGCGCACCGATTCGCGGCGCAAAGACGGTCGCGTGTCGCTGCAGTGGCATCCGGTGGACTCCGTGATGGTCACTCTCGATGACAATTACTCTTCGGATGATGAGCACACGTCCCGCTGGCAGCGCAGCACCTGGTTCGGAAACTTCCCGGGGGCGACGCTCGACGGCAACGGTACGATCACCAATTTCAACTACAACGGGCCGACGGATTTCAATTCGTTCGTCGCCATCAATTACATTACGACCAATACCACGGGTCTGAACGTCCTGTGGGATGCGAATGCCAACTGGACCGTCGAGGTCGATGCCGATCACTCGGTGTCGAAGTTCAACCCCAACGGCGGCTACAGCGACATCGATTCCGATATTGGCTTCGGCAATACGCCTGCCAATAACTACACCGGCGGTCTGGTGCTGAGTCAGAACAGCAATGTGCTGCCGTATTGGAGTGCCTTCGGGCCTGGTGCGGTGGAGTCGGGGTCGTCGGCGGTCGCGTCCGCGAACTACAACGGACTGAGCCCATACATCATCGGCTCGCACGTGCTGCCGATCCAGGATCAGGTCAACACCGACCAGATCAACGAGGCGCAGCTTGCGGCCACCTGGCACAAGGACTCGACTCGCGTGAAGTTCGGTTCCCAGTTCATCGATGATGACTGGAACAGCAAGGAAATGGACACCTTCACCAATAACTACTGGGAACTGTGGTCTGGGTACGGGACATCGCCGGGCAATGGTGTGTCGTTGCCCCAGTCGCTGGTCAGCCCTGTGAGCATCTCGCCATGGATGCCGGGTTTCAGCGGGGCGAACAACCTGCCCTCGACGCTGCTGATGTACAGCCCGTATGCGGTGCTGAATTACTTGATCGGGCAGCCAGTCAATCCCAGCGCCAATGCGACCGCCGTGGCGGAGGGCTATCCGGCCTACACCGGTGGCATTCCGGCGCTGGCGCTGAATCCGTCGTCCGTGCAGCACGTGTCGCGTCTGAACTACGATCCGTACGTCACCATCGAGCACAACTTCCACATCGTCGGCAAGGAACTCAAGGTCGGCCTCGGGTTGCGCTACGACCGCACGGAGGAGACGATCGGGGGGCTGTCGGCTCCGCTGGAGACAGTGCTCTGGAACGGTTCGGGCGATCCGACTGCGTATTCGTTCAAGACGTCGCCTACGCCGATCTGGACGCAGACCACCAACTCGTTCGGATACTTCCTGCCCTCGTTGGACCTGAATCTGATGGTCACTCGGGATCTGAAGCTGCGGGCCGACTTCTCGCGCACCGAGAGCCAGCCACCGAATGGGCAGCTGATTCCGAATACCTCGTACGGCGGACGCGTCAATGCGCTCACCGCGACGGGCAACAATCCGAACCTGATGCCGTATCTGTCCGACAACTTCAACCTGGGCGCCGAGTGGTACTACGGGAGTAACGATTACGCGTCGCTCGAGGGCTTCATGAAGCGCGTGACCAACTTCCCGACTTCGAGCGTGTCCCCGCTGCGAATTCCGGGCATCACCGATCCAGCGCCGTGCACCTATAACGGCGCACCGTTGTCCAATACCTGCGGTCAGCCGCTGACGTTTGCCGAAACCACGTATACCAACCAGCTCTCGGCCACCGTGACCGGCGTGTCGGTTGCCTGGCAGCAGATGCTGAAGTGGGGCTTCGGGTTCCTGGTCAACGGCACGTACGTGCACAGCAACGCGAACTTCAACACCTACAGCACGACCTCGAACCAGTTCGCGCTGCCGGGTGTGGGCAATTCGGCGAATCTGATCGCGTTCTACCAGAGGCACGGGATCCAGGCGCGCTTGGCGGTGCAGTGGCAGGCCTCGCAGCTGCTCGGCCTTGGGCAGGAGCAGAGCGGTGGTGCGTTCGGTGCGGAACCGGTGTACCTGGCCTCGAATACGGAAGTGGATTTCAGTACGAATTATGCGATCGATAAGCATCTGACTGCATACTTCGAAGCGCTGAACCTTTCCGATTCCGTGTACCACACCTATGGCCGGTTCAAGAACCAGACGCTGAATCTGGTAAACTATGGTCGGTCGTACACGATTGGATTGCGTGCCAACTTCTAGGTGAACAAGCCTGTCAAGGCGGTCGTCATCGTCGGCGGAGGAACCGCTGGCTGGCTCACCGCAGGCATCATCGCCGCCCGCCATCAAGCTCGGATGAAGGCGGGCGGCCTTTCGATCACGCTGGTCGAATCCCCGGACATTCGGGCGATCGGCGTGGGGGAAGGGACGTGGCCGACGATGCGCTCGACGCTGGAGCGCATGGGCGTATCGGAGACCGCGCTGTTTCGCGAGTGCGATGCGGCGTTCAAGCAGGGGGCAAAGTTCGTCGGCTGGACGAGCGGGGCTCCCGATGACGCCTATTACCACCCGCTGATGGTTCCGCAGGGCTTCAGCCGGGTGAACCTCGTGCCGCACTGGCTGCACGCCGGCGGTGCTGTCAGTTTCTGTGATTTCGTGACTCCGCAGGGCCGACTGTGCGATGCCGGGCTTGCACCGAAGACCATCGCGCACGGCGAGTACCGGGCGCCTGCCAATTACGCCTACCATCTCGATGCCGGGAAGTTCGGCGTGTTTCTCGGCCGGCATTGCCGCGAGAAGCTGGGCGTGCGTCACGTGCTCGCCGATGTCGAGTCCGTGCGGCAGAGCGAGACCGGCGACATCGAGAGCCTGATCACCCGCCAGGCCGGGCAAATCGACGGTGATCTGTTCGTTGACTGCACGGGCTTCTCTGCGCTGTTGCTCGGCAAGACCTTGGGGGTCGGGTTTCGCGAGTGCGGCGATATTCTCTTCTGTGATACGGCGCTTGCGGTGCAGGTGCCGTACGATTCTCCCGATGCGCCGCTCGCGTCGCAGACCATCTCCACGGCCCATGAGGCGGGGTGGACCTGGGATATCTGCCTACCGACGCGGCGCGGCATCGGCTATGCGTATTCGAGCCGGCATACCAGCGAAGAGGCGGCGCGCGAGACGCTGCTGCGCTACATCGGACCGCAGCACAAGGATCTGCCGGTGCGCAAGATCCCGATCCATGCCGGACACCGCGAGACGTTTTGGAAGAACAATTGCGTGGCGGTGGGCCTGGCGAGCGGCTTTCTCGAGCCGCTCGAGTCCTCGGCCATCGTGCTGGTGGAGCTGTCGGCGAAGCTGCTCGCCGAGCAGCTGCCGGCCTGCCGCGAGGTCATGGATCTCGTGGCGAAGCGGTTCAATGAGACTACGATGTACCGCTGGGGCCGCATTATTGACTTCCTAAAACTGCACTACGTGCTCACGCGTCGCACCGATACCGAGTTCTGGCGCGACAACTGCGATCCGGCGACCGTGCCGGAGCGGTTGCGCGAGTTGCTCACGCTCTGGCGCTACCAGTCGCCGTGGTTCTACGACGAGTTCGATCGACTGGAGGAGGTCTTCCCGGCGGCGAGCTACCAGTACGTGCTCTACGGCATGGGATTTAAGACCGAGGTTGCGGCCGAGGAGACCGTGGATACTGCCGCGACCGCACTGCGTTGCGTTCAGGATAATGAGAAGATGATCGGCGAGCTGAGCATGCGGCTGCCCACGAACCGCGAGCTTTTGAATAAGATTCACCAATACGGTCTACAGCCGATCTGATTGCCGCCGCTGCCATGACGCAAATCGTACCGCTGAGCAAAGAAACGCATCGCGAACTGAAGATCGACGCGCGCGCCTCGGCCGCGTACGGTGACAACCGGCACTTCGTGCAGGTCATCGTCAATGAATTTCCACATTTGCTCGTGCACTATCCGATTCTCTTCGGCAAGGAGGCGGATACGGGCCAATTCTTCTGCGGCGCGATGCTCGGGTTCATCGAGGGAGAGAACCAGTTCCTCGAGGACTGGCAGCGCGATGCGCAGTTCTACCGCCCGCTCAGCCTGCAGCGCGAACCGTTCTATGCGCAGGGCCCGGAGCTGGCCATCGACCTGGATCATCCGCGGGTTGCCGCGGCTGAGGGCAAGCCGCTGTTCAGCGCCCAGGGCGAGCCGAGCCGCTACCTGCAGAGCATCATCTGGGCGTTTCAGGACCTGGTGCCCGGCATCGAGCGGACCCGGATCTTCATTGCCCGGCTGCTCGAGCTCGAGCTGATCGAACCGATCGACATCGAGGTGGAATTCGAGGACGGCACGCTGCGCAAGTGCGAGGGCCTCTACACCGTCAATCAGGACACGCTCTCGAGGCTGCCCGATGCCGTGGTGGTCGAGCTGTTCCGGCGCGGCTACCTGACGCTGATCCAGCTGATGATCGCCTCGCTGAAGCAGGTGCGCGAGATGGCGAGGGTCAAGAACGCCCGTCTGCTCGAACGCACGGCCGCACTGGCGGTCACCCCCGGCGCCGCGGCGCGCTGAGCGCGCACGCCGGGTCGAGGAATTTCGCATGGCGCGCGCCCCCGTCGAGATCGCCGGCCGCGAGCTGGGCGGGCCGGAGCAGTTTCTTCGGGACATTCTCGAGCCGTGCCGTCCAGTCGTGCTGCGCGGCCTGGTGGATGCGTGGCCGGCCGTGCAGGCCGCTCGCCAATCGCCGCGGGAATTGCAACAGTATTTCGCGACGTTCGATGCAGGCCTTGAGGTGGAGGCGTTCATCGGCGAGCCGGCGATTGCCGGCAAGTATTATTACACCGCCGATCTGAAGGGATTCAACTTCGAACGGCGGCCGATGCAGTTCCTCGAGGCCATTAGCCAGATGCTCGCGACGCTCGAGCGCCCCGCGAGTGCGACGCTCTACGTCGGCTCGGTGCCGGTGCCGCAGTGCATGCCGGGCTTTCTGGCGGCCAATCCGATGCCGCTGCTGCCGCAGCGAGCCGGTGCGCGCATCTGGATCGGACACCGGTCCAACGTTTCGAGCCACTACGACACCTTCGACAATCTCGCCTGCGTGGTGGCCGGCAAGCGCCGCTTCACCCTGTTTGCCCCGGAGCACATCGGCCGGCTCTACATGGGGCCCATCGATCACACCATGGCGGGTCCACCGGTCAGTCTGGCGGCGTCGGCCGATGTGCCGGACCCGCAGCGCTTCCCGCTCTTCGAGCAGATCCGCTCCGAGGCACTCGTTGCGGAGCTCGAGCCCGGGGATGCGCTGTATCTGCCGAAGCTTTGGTGGCATCAGGTCGAGGCGATGGCGCCGTTCAACGTCATGATCAATCACTGGTGGGATGCCTTCAGCACCGGTCCCGATGCACCGTACACCAGTCTGCTGCTGGCGATGATCAGCATCGCCGAGCGCCCGCCGGCGGAGCGGCAGGCTTGGCGGGCTTTTTTCGATCACTTCGTGTTCCGCACGGAAGGCCATCCGTTGCGGCATTTGCCCGAGACCCAACACGGTCTGCTCGGGCCCCTGAAACCGGACAACTATGGGCATCTGCGTGCCCGGATCATGCGCTTGTTGCGCGGCGGCTGAGGCGTCCACCGCGATCGCGGTGGACGCACACATGGAGGAACAGGACATGGCGAGAGTACATTCCCTGAACGCGGGGGCGCGCACGCGCGAATGGCGCGAGGTGACGCCGAAGATGCTGCGTGAGCAGATCATCCCCCTGGACCGTCCGGCGGTGCTCAAGGGGCTGGTGAAGGACTGGCCTATCGTGCGTGCGGCGGCTGAATCACCCGAGGCGCTCGGGGAGTATTTGCGCGCGCGTGATCGGGGCCGGCCGGTGCGGGTCATGCTGGGGGCGCCGCAGATCGGGGGGGTCTATTTCTTTCGGGATGACCTCAGTGGCCTGAACTTCGAGAATGCCCATCGGCCGGTGCACGAAGTCTATGCCGCCATTCTCGCTTGCCGGACCCAGGCAGCGCCGCCGGCGATTTATACCGGGGCAGCAGCGCTCGAGGATACGGTCCCGGCGCTGATTGCCGAGTGCCCTCTGACGGTTTTGGACAAGCCGGCCCGCCCGCGATTGTGGCTCGGAAACGCCGTGACTGCCGCGACGCACTACGACAATTCCGACGGCATCAACTGCATCGTTGCCGGGCGCAAGCGGTTTACGTTTTTCCCGCCTGAGCAGTTCTGCAATCTGTACGTCGGCCCGCTCGAACTCGGCCCGGGCGGCCAGCCGACGAGCCTGGTGCGCGTCACGGCGCCGGATCTGGAGCGCTATCCGCGCTACGCCGAGGCTTTGGCCGCGGCAGAGACGGCGCAGGTCGAGCCCGGTGATGCGATCTACATCCCGAATCTCTGGTGGCACAACGTCGAGTCACTCGAGGCGGTGAACCTATCGGTGAATTTCTGGTGGTTCGATGCGGGGGAGTGGGCCGCGGAGCCGTTTGCGGCACTGGCACACACGCTGCTCGCCATGGATGGACTGCCGGAGAGCCGGCGGGAAGTGTGGCGTAAGATGTTCGAACACTATGCGTTCCGCTCGGAGGGTGAGCCGGTGCCGTACCTGCCGATGGAGCGCCGCGGTATCCTCGGCACTCTCACGGCGAAGATTCAGGAACATATGCGCGTGCAGGTGATCCGTTCGCTGACCAAACGCATGTCCCCGGAACTCGGGGGGGCAATCCGGCGGCTGCTCTGGGAGGCGCGCGCCCAGGGTGAGGGGCGCTGATGGCTGCAGAGACCAACGCGTGCGCGTGCGCCGCTGCGGCGAACCCGGCGCCGTCTCAATCATGACTGTGCCAGTGCGGATCGCGTGTTTCGGCGAGATGCTGCTGCGACTCGCGGCGCCGCGCGGCGCGCGGCTCAGCGGGGCCGATGCGCTCGGAGTCTACGTGGGCGGCGCCGAGGCGAACGTCGCGATCGGCCTGGCCCATCTCGGCGCCCCGAGCACGATGATCACGGTGCTGGCCGATAACCCCCTCGGTGACCTTGCTCTGGCGGAGCTGCGTCGCCATGGGGTGGACACTCGTGCGGTGCGCCGCGCCGAGGGCCGCATGGGCCTTTACTTCCTCGAGCGAGGCGCGGGCGCGCGGCCGGCGAGGGTGGTGTACGATCGGCAAGATTCGGCTTTCTGCCGCGCTCTGAGCGCCGAGCAGCCCTGGGCGTCGCTGCTCGAG
>JAPTUI010000120.1 GCA_028067895.1 Pseudomonadota bacterium
TCGCAGGAACGGACCGACACCGAGGAAGCGGTCGCTGACGCGGAAACCTAGGCGATCGACGTAGAACGCCTCGGCTTTCGCGACGTCGGGTACGAAATACACGACGTGTGAGAGGGTGCGTGGGACAATTACGGCGTGCGAGTCGGCCGCAGTCTGGTTGACGGCGCGTTGTGCAGCCGCCCCTGGCGAGTTGATGAGTTCCGCGCGAGCCTGGTACGGACGTCGCACCGTCTTTTGAAAGCTAAGCGCGAAGCCCATGTCATCCGCGCACTCCACGGCACCATCGGCGTTGCGAGCGACCTCGCGATCCTTCGCAAGCTCGTTCGCGATCCGGTCAAGCTCCCGCTCGCTGGCGACACCGTAGACGGTCTGGCGCAGCTTGCACCCGGTTGCCATCTGTGCCGGTAGTGCGGCATCGGCGGCGGCGCGTATCTCGACGCAGGTGCCGTCCATCGCTTCGAACTGCCCGCCCGCGTCCCCTGTGTCCACCGGATGCAGTCCGTAGTCGGTGAGATACCGCATGCATGACGCGATGTCTTCAACGCCGAAGCGCAAGCAGTCAAGACCCACGATGTTCATTTGAAGTCACCTTGTAGTTCATCGTCAAAACGCCCATCGACCAGGATGAAGGCGATGCGGCAGTTGCCTCCGGAGCGGTTGGCCCAGCCGTGGCTGGTTCCGCATTGCACCACCACATCGCCGGCTCGAACGACGGTCTCACCCTCATCGAGCAGGAGCGTGATCTCGCCTTCGAGGACGACGCCGTAGTCGATCGATCGCGTGCGGTGCATGTGGGGATGGCGTGAGGGCGCGGCGACGTGCGCATCCGCCGCGCCTATCTCGGCAAAATGCGCTCGGCCCTCCGCGGTTGTTCGCCCGGCGAGGGTGGCGCCTTCCGGTGGAATGTCGAGAATGCGAATCCGAGTGCCCCGTGCGGGCGGCGCCAATACGATGCCGTCTTCCGCCGGCTCGCTGCACACCCGCCCGATCGGCGCCGGACTCTCGCGTGTGCTCCAGATCTCGTAGAAGATCGGCCCTTCATCGCCGCCGATCCGCCTTGTTCGCGGTGGCGGGCCGTCCTCGACGATCGTCGATTTACCGTTGGCGTCGTGGCCGGTGACAATGCGGCGGAAACGGCCTGCGCTCATGCTGTATGACCTCCGAGAGTCTCTGCGAACCAATCGGCAATGTAGTCACGGCCGAACGACATGTTGTCCGCGCCGACATGCTCGATCCCGCCCTCGCGAGCGGTGAATATCTTCAGTTCCCGCCGAGGGCTCCCGGTGAGCTGCTCGAACGTCTGCCGGGCATGGCTCAGGGGGATCTGCCGGTCATGCTCACCGTGGGTCACGAGAAACGGCACCTTGATGCGCTCAAGGACGCCATCGAGGTGCATGCCGGCGGACTTCTCGAGAAAATCTTGCATATCATGGGCACCAAATACCCACATGACGTGGTGCCAATAATGCGGAACGGGATTCTCCCCCTCGCGTTGCAGCCGCCGGCGCTGCACTTGAGCCCAGTCGTGATTTGCGCCCCAAACGGCGCCGCTCGCGAAACGTCGCTCAAAGGCCATGGCGCGTGGAACGAAGTAGCCCCCGAGAGAGATGCCGGTCATGCCGATGCGCGCCGGATCGATGTCCGGACGGTCAGCCAGCCATTCGTAGCAGGGTGTGGCCCATTGCTCGGCTTCATAGGTCGCATGCAAGCCGTTGAGGCGTAATGCCTCGCCGCTTCCCGGCTGGTCGACGCACAGCGTCGAGATACCGCGCTGCGCGAGCGCGTGCGGCAGCCGCGACCAGTAGAGGAGTTCCTTGCAGCTATCCAAGCCGTTGACAAACAACACGCAAGGACCGGGACGGCAATCCTCGCTTGGCCGATCGGCTCGCGTCAGGAGTGCGGGGATGGAGCTGTTGCGGTAGGGGATTACGCATCGCTCGCAGTTTTCGTTACCGAGTCCGATGCAGCGGCGGAAGCTCTGTTGCGCCTTCGCGTACGTTTCAGCCCGACCCGGGTGACCGTGGCCCTGCATACGCTCCGCATTGAGCAGGTAAAGCGCGGCCCTTTGCAGCTTGTGCGCGGCGGAATATGCGCGTCCGCGGGCCTCATCGTCCGCGGCCAAACCGATCAACTTTTCGGCCATCGCAACCCAGGCCGCAAGAAACTGTGCTGTCCCCGCGTCCTCGCCTCGGGCCGCCGCATTTTTTAGCGGCTGGCACATCTCGAAGATCTCGCCTGGCTCCGCCCCGCTGGCGAGTGCGATCGCGACTGACAGATTCCAGACGTAATTCCCGGGGAAAAACTCGAACAGCGCCACGGATGCCTTCACGCCGAGGTAAGGGTGGACGATCTTACTGCAAACGATTACAGATGCAACCGGATGACTGTGGAAACCGGGGCCACGAAGCGACATTGCTAGGGGGCTCGGCGGACGCACCGGATCGCACGCACGCCGGCCGCCGGCGAGGCGTCGCGTTCTGCGCAGGTGCGCATGCGGGGGTGCATGCCGGGGAGCGAGCGGTGCTGAGCGCAACCTGGGCCGCCGGGAACGCGAGGGACCACGCCTCCCGGCGTGTCGCGCATACATTCAGACCATACGCGACCGCAAGCGGCAGGAAGTCGGCCCAACCCCGCAGATGCGCGGCATGCGATTGGAATGCGGCGGCCACTGAGCTTTCCCGATGTGTCAAAACAGCCCGGTTTTGCCACCTTGCGCTCTGAACGCCTGCATGTCGCTCAGCACTGCAGGGCGCAACATGGGCAGCGGCTGCATGTGCGCCCCAAGTCGCATGAGCGGCCCTTGCGGACCTGCCAGCTGCGGCCAATGTGGAAGACCCACGCCATTGGGATCACCGGTTCTCACGAAATTGACCCAATAGGCGGACATGTGTGCCGCAATGGCGCGATCGAGCGCCGTGAATGACCGGTCCGGTGATCGATCGAGCGTCTGGAATACGTACGGGATTTCGGAGGAGTGGAAGGCGCCCCACTTCGCCGACTGCGGCCCGGGCTCGGCATGCGTCCATAAATAGGCATAGACGGGCTTTTGCGCATGCGCGAGCCAGAGCTGAGCCCAGTGGTACAGAGCGGCGCGGCCCAAGTCGCACTGCAGGGCCTGCTTCGCCAGAGCCCGTTGGCGGGCAGTATTTGCCGGGTAGAGTCGGGCAAACTTCGGCCCCATGGCACCGAAATTCTTCTGCAGAAACGCTCGCCATTGCTGCCCGCTCAAGGTCGAGACCAGCGGTGAGGACGCCGAACGCTCGTTTGCATTCATGCCGATCAGCACCGGAACGTCCTGGGAGCGGCCTTCGGCGAGCAGATGATCGACGCCGTCCGGCACGAGCCGTCCATCGATGATGGGGGAAAATTGCGGCCCCGACATGAACGCACTGTCAGGCTCGATCGCCTGGGGGGCAGGGCGCGAAGTTGGCCAAGCGTCCTGACGTTATGTGAGCGCATGAACGCCAGGCCAGTTTGCTCCGCCTGCGCGAGGTAAACTGTTGGAACGGTCGTTGGCAGGCCGCTCTCGGCTATCGCCCGCTGAAAGAGTCCCGTTGCCATCGGAGAGACCAGCAGATCCTGCACCGAGATGGCCCCGGCTGACTGGCCCGCGACGGTGACTGCCCGCGGATTGCCGCCAAACGCGCCGATATTGGCGCGTACCCATCGCAATGCGGCGATCACGTCCTGCAATCCGTAGTTGCCGGCCGGTTGGTCGGCGCGCTGAGCCTCGGCCGCGAGCGCTGCGGTCGTGAGGAACCCGAATGGGCCAAGACGGTAGTTGAGGGTCACCACGACGATCCCATGCTCGGCGAGGTTCCGTCCGTCGTAAACTGGCACCGAGCCGGAGCCGCCGATGAAGCCTCCGCCTGGAATCCACACCAGCACCGGAAGAGGGCCTGAGCGCTTGCGTGGGGCCCAGACGTTCAGATAGAGACAGTTCTCGCTGATGGCCCCGTGAGGAAAGTACTCGCTCGTCCAAGGTCCGAAGCCGTCGGCTACCTTCGGTTGCCAGCAGCTTGGCCCGAAATGATCCGCAAGGCGTATGCCGGACCAGGGACGTGCGGGTCGCGGCGACCGCCAGCGATAGGCGCCGATCGGCGGCGCGGCATACGGTACGCCTAGAAACACATCTATGCGGCGGCGTGTTCGTCCCTGAAGCCAACCCTGGGCCACATGGGCCCGAGGTGCGCGGGCCGCCATGAGCGGGGGCATCAAGGTGAGCATCGCTACGGCTGCCGCGGTATGCTTGCACATGGATTTCATGGATTCCCCCGTTGCGCGGGTCGCACCAGGCCAGTGGTCTGTGTGCCGCGAACCTGTGCAAATATATAGCAGGTTCGGTTTACAGGTGCAATCGTTTACACTGGTGGACCATACATCGTAGACGCCACCTCGTCTGCACATCAATCACCGTACTGAATGGCGAGCGGCAGCGATGCAAGCGTGCTCATGCTCGCCCGGGGACATGCGAGGCGGCCGTGCCCGGTTTGGGCGCAGTCACAATCCGTCGCTGTTGAGGAGAATCTGAATGGGAGCAATCGCCACGAGCCGCCGCACGCGATCGATGGCGTATGACCCGGTTGCCCGCGCGTTGCATTGGCTCACTGTGCTGCTCATTGCGGCGGAGTACACTGTCGGGTTAACGATGCCCGGTATCCACCGCAATACCCGCGTAGGCACGCTCATTTCAATCCATCTGGCCCTGGGCAGCGGCATTCTCCTCCTGATCGTTCTCCGTATCGCATGGCGCTCGAGGCACCGTCCGCCGCCGCCCCCGCCGCTGCCCCGCTGGCAACGGTACGTCGCGGCCGGTACGCACGCTGCGCTCTACGCAGCCCTGGTTCTGACGCCACTGACCGGCTGGGCAACCGCTTCGGCCCACGGTTGGCCGGTTCGCGCCTTTGGTCTGCTTCCGCTGCCCGCATTGGTGGCGCATCCGCCGCACGTTCCTCCTTGGTTTTGGGAGGCGCACGTATTCATGGTGTACTGGGTGTTGCTTACCTTGATCATCGTCCACATCGCAGCGGCCCTGTATCATCGGCTCATCCGGCGCGATTCCGTTCTGAGTCGCATGCTCCCGGGACTGTGACCTGGTGCATCTTTCCCGCTGCGCCCTTACGGGTCCGGCGGCGAGGAGACATCATTCGTGGGCATCGCCATCGCAACAAGCCGCGGCTTGTGATGGTCTTGTCTGGAAAAGTGGACTGCTCGCGCAGTACGTCGGCTCAGGAGCGGTGCATGGGGGCGGACCCGATATGGACTGCGGCCGGCGGCGCGAGCGGCGTGCTACGCTCGAGAAGCTTGGGAGGATGCCCGCGAGCGCCGTGGATATCGTCGATTCGCCGTTGCTTATCAGCCGGGTGTGGTGCTGACCTCAGCCGCGCAGCGGTGGCATCAATCGCTCGGCATTGGCGTGCCGTATGGCCTCTGCAGCCGCGTGATCCAGCCGGTTCTGCATCAATTCAGCGATTTGTGGCCGCGCGGACACAAATGGAAAGTCTGTGCCGAACAGCACGTGTTCGGCGCCGGCGAAGGCGAGGAGCGACTGCAGGGCATACCGATTGGTCACGCTCGCCGTATCGAAATTTAGACGCTGCAGCTCCGCCATCGGTCCGTCCGGAAGCAAAGCCGCGAGATCGGTGCGAGCTTTTGCCCATTGGCTGAGCCGATCGGCCAGGTACGGTAGGGTGCCGCCGCCATGGGAGAAGATCCAGGTGATTTTACGGAACAGCGACAGCGAGCCGGTGTACAGGAGGCTGGCGATCGTGCGCGTGGTATCGAACGGGAATTCCAGAAATGCCGGTGCGACTTGTGGTACGAGCTGCGAGCAGCAGCGCGAATGTGTGGGATGCACGTAGACCGTTACGCCGCGTCGATCGAGTGCCTCGAGCAACGGACGAAACCGCACATCGCCGAGATAGGAGTCCTCATAGTTGCTCAGCAAAAGTACGCCCAACGCCCCGGACGAGAGCGCATGGTCCGCCTCGGCGATCGATCCCTCGATATCGGGCATCGGCAATGTCGCGAAGACGTGGAAGCGCCCCGGGTATTCGCTGGCAAGCCGCCGCGAATAGTCGTTCGCCATTCTGGCGAGCGCACGGGCGCGTACGACGTCGCCGAACCAGATCGGAGATGGCATCGACAACACCGCCGCGCGAACGCCTCCGGCGTCCATGTCGACGAGCGATTTCTCGGGGGACCACTGCAGCACTTGTTGGAAGCCTGGCGCTCCCTTGGCGACCGCATCCCGATGGTGTTCGAGATAGGCAGGCGGCAGTACGTGGTGATGTACGTCTATAATGTCTGCGCTGGCGAGCGGGTCGCGCTTGCTCGCGTCCTCGTGATCATGCCCAGAACCGGACAAAGTCTTCTCCGCTGTTGTGAGCCGGGCGAGTGCCAGTCAAATAGCCGCTGGATATTGCAATTTAGAAGGCTACCTCTAATATGTGAGGTGAGCAAGGGGGCCGAATGATGCTTGAGCATGACGAGCGCCCGATCGCCTCCGAAGGCGCGGGCAGGCTGAAATCCACGGGTGCAGAGACGTCGAGGGACGGGTCACTCGAGAGGACGCCAGATTCGGATTCGCGCGTCACCACACGCGTGAAGGTCAATGGTAGGCTATACCGCGCCGAGCACGACGTGCGTATGACTCTTTTGGATCTGTTGCGCGAGCAGCTCGGGCTCACGGGCAGCAAAAAGGGCTGTGATCACGGTCAATGCGGCGCCTGTACGGTGCACCTCAATGGTGAGGCGACGCTCGCGTGCTTGGTCCTTGCGGCATCGCTCCAGGATGCCGAGGTGACGACGATCGAAGGCGTGGGTACGCCCGACAGGCTTCATCCCATGCAACAGGCGTTCATCGATCATGACGCGTTGCAATGCGGTTACTGTACGCCAGGGCAGATCATGTCCGCAATCGAGTGCGTTCGCCAGGGGGGGGCGACGGACGCTTCAGCGGTGCGCGAATGGATGAGCGGGAATCTGTGCCGATGTGCAGCATATCCGCAGATCGTCAGCGCAATTCTCGATGGCGCCCGCCGAATGGGCAGCTGAGCGATGCGGATGATCGCATACAGCCGTCCGCGGACCGTGGAGGAGGCGGTCGGTCTGCTCGTGGAATCCGGGGGGGACGCGCTGCCTTTTTTTGGCGGTACCACGCTACTCGATCTGACCAAGCTTGAAGTGTTGACGCCAAGGCGGCTGGTCGATCTGCGTGAATTGCGGGCGGATTTTCGGGCGATTTGGCGTGATTCGGACGGCACCATCACCATCGGCGGTCTGGCCACGATGGCCGAGGTTGCGCGTAATCCGCTGCTACGAGCCGAAGCGCCGGCTATCGTTGCGGCCGTGCGAGAGGCGGCGAGCCCTCAGGTGCGCAACATGGCAAGTATCGCCGGCAATGTCCTGCAGCGCACACGTTGCCCCTATTATCGCGATATCAGCTGGACGCGCTGCAATCGGCGTGTGCCGGGAAGTGGCTGTCAGGCGATTGCGGGGGTTGCGACTTCGCACGCGGTGCTCGGCGGGAGTGCCGCATGCGTGGCGAGCTATCCGGGCGACCTCGCGCCGGTGCTGGCGGCGCTCGAGGCGAGCGCCGTACTCATGGGGCGTGGTGGCAGACGGTCCGTGCCTGTCGATGGGCTGCATCGGCCGCCGGGTGTAACGCCGGAGTGCGAGACGGTTCTGGCGCCGGGAGACCTGATCCTCGCGTTCCGGGTGCCGCGCTGCGCCTGTCTGAGGCGCTCTGCCTTTGTGAAATTGCGCAACCGGGCTGCGTATGAGTTTGCCGAGGCGTCGGCGATGGTCGCACTCGATATCGAGGACGGCGTCATCCGCGATGCGCGGGTGGGCCTTGGCGCTGTAGCAACGGTACCGTGGCGATCGCGTGCGGCGGAGGCCACTCTGGTGGGCATGCGTCCCGAGGATGCGGCGGTGGCGGCGGCGAACGCCGCGTTTTCCGAGGCGGTCACCCGGCCGGATACGGCGTATAAGGTCGAGATGGGCAAGCGAGCGGTTATCGCGGCCATTCACCAGGCGGCGGCCTTCGAGAGCGAGCATGGCTAAGGGGTCTTCTGCGAGGATCGGAGAGCCGCTACCCCGAGTCGATGCGCTCGCGAAGGTCACGGGAATCGCGCTCTTCCCTTCGGATGTGCCCGCCGCGGGAGCTGCCTACGCGGTCCTGCTCACCTCGACGATCGCCCTCGGCCGCATCAGCCGCATCGACAGTTCGGCAGCCGAAGCAGTGCCCGGCTTTCTGCTGCTGCTGAGCCATGAGAATGTGGCGGGCTGCATCAAAACCCCCAGAGCATTCGCGGGGCTTTCCACCACGACGGTGGAGACTGATCAAGTCATGCACGATGGCCAGATCATCGGGCTGATCGCCGCGGAGAGCTACGAATCTGCATGCGAGGCGGCCGCTTGCGTGCGGATAGAGTACGAGCAATTGAGCGCGGCGGCCGGCTTCGACTCCTACGGTGTGCAGCGGCGGCTCGTAAAGGAAGTCAATCCCCGGCACGAGGATCCGCGGATCGGGGATGCGGATTCGGCCTATGCCGCTGCGCCGGTGCGCATTAGCGCCGAATATGAGACACCGATTCAGCATCACAACCCGATAGAGTTGCTCACCACCACGTGCTGGTGGTCGGGGGATTCGCTGATCGTGCATGAGCCGAGCCAGTTCGTGCTCGATCGCAGCTATCTCGCAGACTGTTTCTCCATGCCTGTCGAGCGGATACGGGTCATCTCGCGCTACTGCGGCGGTGGCTTCGGAGGCAAGACCTCCGGTACCCCGCGTACGGCACTTTGCGCACTCGCATCGCGGCGGCTCAACCGGCCGGTCAAGCTCCTCGTGCGCCGGGAGCAGGCGTTTACCATCAATACCTACAGGGCGGAAACGCGCCAGCATGTTCGCCTGGCGGCCGACCGGGACGGCCAACTGCTCGCTCTGATTCACGAAGGTACCGAGGTGACATCTCGTCCCTCGACCTACAGCGTAGCGGGAACCGAGGCAACCGCGCGCATGTACGCTTGTGCAAATATCCGTACCTCGGTGTCCATCGTGCACGCTGACCGAAATACCCCGGGCTTCATGCGCTGCCCGGCCGAAGTCCCGTACATGTTTGCGCTGGAAAGCGCCATGGATGAGCTCGCGCATGCGCTGCGCATGGACCCCATCGCGCTGCGACGCCGCAACGACACCGGCACCGATCCGGTGAGCGGTCTGCCGTTCTCGTCCCGGTCGTTGATGCGCTGCTTCGACGAGGGAGCGCGTGAATTTGGTTGGAGCGAACGGCCTGCAGAGCCGGGGGGGCGGAGGTTGGGCGATTGGCGCGTCGGGTACGGGTGTGCCACAGCCTGCTATCCGGTCGTGCTTGGTGCGTCAGCCGCGCGAGTTTCGCTTGACCGCGCCGGCGCGGCACGTGTGCAACTCGCGTTTCACGAGATCGGCAATGGGGCCTATACGGTGATAGCACAGGCCGCGGCGGCGGCGCTCGGGATTTCGATCGACAAGGTTACCGTTGAGCTCGGGGATACCGCGCTACCTCCGAGCAACATAGCGGCGGCCTCGAATGGCACGGCGACGACGTGTAACGCCGTGACCAACGCTTGCATGATCATACGTGATCGGCTGGTCGAAGCCGCAAAGAGCAAGCCGAAGCTGCTCGCCTGTCCGGATCCGGTGCCCGCCCGACTGGTCGACGGGTGTCTCATCGCCGGTGACCGGCGGATTCCGATTGAGGCATTGGTTGAGCGTCTCGGCGATCCGGTGGAGGCGCAAGGCACATACATCCTTGAGGACGCAGCGGCTGGCGCCATCGATCGGCTTCGGAACGGTATCCCCGTGCTCGGCGGCGGCGTGCACGGCAAGCGACATGTTGCGTTTTCGTTCGGGGCGCATTTTGTGGAGGTGCACGTTCACATGGTGACGGGTCAGATCAGGCTTGCACGCGTGCTTGGCGTCTTTGCCGCGGGCACGATCATGAACCGTCGCACGGCGACCGCCCAGCTGACTGGCGGCATGATCTGGGGCGTGGGCAGCGCCTTGCACGAAGCGACCATCGTCGACCCGGTTTCAGCCCGTTATATCAACCGCACGTTTGCCGATTACCTCATTCCGGTCAATGCCGACGTGCCGTCCGTCAGGGCGATCCTGCTGGAGGAGCGAGACGAGGTGGTCAATCCGATGGGCATCAAGGGTTTGGGTGAGCTCGGACCGAGCGGCATGAACGCGGCGATTGCCAATGCGATCTTCAACGCGACTGCACGGCGGCTGCGCTCGCTGCCCATCCTGCCTCGACATCTCATCTAGGTCGGGCGCGGTGATCGCCGCGCGACCCAAAGACGCCGGGCCGTTATTGCTGCAGACCCCCGCACGCTTCTTTTTGCTGCCGGTCCGGGCCGCGCTCGCGCCTAGCTCCTGCGGATCGAATTGATTTAGAATGTTGCTTCTATTAGGAAGGCGCGTTAGGCTTAACCCACCGTATCCGTCC
>JAPTUI010000215.1 GCA_028067895.1 Pseudomonadota bacterium
TCGAGGTGGGGTTAAGCAGCCGCGAGTAGATCTCGTGCAGCAGCTCCTTGCCCTGGAAGGCGTCCTCCACCCACTCGGTGCAGGCGTAGACGTAGGTCGCGGTGCGTGTGATGACCGGGGTGGCGCTGAACAACGCGGTCACGTTGTCGAACAGCGGGTTCGGTCCCTTGGCGATGGCGGTCGGCGCATCGTCCATGATCGACTGATAGGTGGCGCGCAGCGGGTTCTGCAGCGTGTCGAGCACTTTGGCGAGCTGGAAGCAGGCGAAGCGCTTGGCGTTGAACCAGGCGATGCGGTCACGGCGGTCGAGCGTGGCGAGCGTTTGGTTCGTCAGGCGCCAGGCATCCTGCGCCGCGCCGTTGGCGTCGATCAGGGCGCGCGTCAGGCGGGTCAGTGCCTGACCATGGGGGGAGTCTGCGGCGATGCCGAAATGGGCGAGCTGTTCGGCGACCAGCTGCGCGACGGTGCCTGCGGTGCTGGTGTGGCGTCTGGGGCTGAGCTGCAGCGCCTCTGGGGTCAGGGTCTCGGTGGACATGCGTGAGGTCCCTTTCGGGCCGGTAAAAGTGAAAGGCGGATTCTGCCACCACTGCACCGTCGTGGTGCGCCTGCCCCGAGAAAACCGGCGCGCGGCGGTATACTAGGCACCTCCCGATCCTGTGCTGAACGGCGCATACGCGCCAAGGAGTTCCCCATGCAGACCCGTTTGCTCGGCCAGAATGGTCCCCGCGTCTCCGCCCTGGGACTCGGCTGCATGGGGATGAGCGAGTTCTACGGCGTGCGCGACGACGCCGAATCGATCGCCACGATCCACCTGGCGCTCGAGCGCGGCGTCACTCTCCTCGACACGGCGGACATGTATGGGCCGTTCGTCAACGAGGAACTGGTGGGCCGGGCGATCCGGGGCCGGCGCGAGCAGGTCTTCCTGGCGACGAAGTTCGGGATCGTGCGCGACGCGGCGGACCCGGCCAAGCGCGGTATCAGTGGCCGGCCGGACTACGTGCGCAGCGCCTGTGAGGCGAGTCTGAAGCGGCTCGGGGTCGAGTCCATCGATCTGTACTACCAGCACCGCGTCGATCCGCAGGTGCCGATCGAGGACACCGTGGGGGCCATGGCCGACTTGGTACGTGCCGGGAAGGTGCGCCACCTCGGGCTGTCGGAGGCCGGCGCGGCCACGATCGAGCGCGCGGCGCGGGTGCACCCGATCGCCGCGCTGCAGAGCGAATATTCACTGTGGTCGCGCGATCTGGAGGACACCGGCGCGCTGGCCGTCTGCCGACGGTTGGGGATTGCGCTCGTGGCCTATTCGCCGCTCGGGAGGGGATTTCTGACCGGCGCGATTCGGCGGCCCGAGGACCTCGGCGCGGAGGATTTCCGCCGCAATCACCCGAGGTTCCAGGGGGAGAATTTTGCCCGCAACCTGCGCCTGGTGGAGGCCGTGCAGGGGCTTGCGAGCCGGAAGGGCTGTACACCTGCACAGCTCGCGCTCGCCTGGGTTCTCGCCCAGGGGGAGGATGTCATTGCGATTCCCGGCACCAAGCGGCGCGAGCGCCTCGAGGAGAACCTCGGCGCACTGGCGGTGCGTCTCGAGGCGGCGGACTTCGAGGCGCTCGATGCGGCCTTCCCGCCGGGTGCCGCGGCGGGCACACGCTACCCGGCCGCCGGCATGGCCGCCGTGAATCTGTAGCGAGCGGATGCCGCTCAGATATCGAGGTTGGTCACCGAGAGCGCGTTCTTTTCGATGAATTCTCGGCGCGGCTCGACCTGATCGCCCATCAGGGTGGTGAAGATGTCATCGGAGGCGACGGCGTCGTCGATCTTCACCTGCATGAGCCGGCGGGTCTCGGGATTGATGGTCGTCTCCCAGAGCTGCTCGGGATTCATCTCGCCGAGTCCCTTGTAGCGCTGGATGGTCTGGCCCTTGCGCGCCTGATCAAACAGCCACTTCATGGCCTCCTTGAAGGACCCGACCGGCTGGCGGGCGTCCCCGCGGGTGACCGTCGCACCCTCTTCGATGAGGCCGGCGAGCGTGCGAGCGAGATCCGCGATGCGCTGGTACTCGGCGGATTCGAAGAACTCGCGGGTCAGGTACTTGGTGCTCTCGGTGCCATGTTCGGTGCGGCGGATCAGAACGCGCGGCCCGTGACCCTGGACGGGCGCGTCGCGCAACTCGACCGCGTACGAGCGGCTCGCGTCATCGAGCGCGTTGAGACTTTGATGCAGCTGGGCCGCCCAGGCCCGTAGCCAGTCGGCCTGGTCGAAGTCTTGCGGGCGTACCACGGGCAGGTAAATCAGCTGTTCCAGCAGACGCTCGTCGTAGCGACGCGACCAGCGCTTGATGATGGCCTGGACCTCGGTGTACTGACGGGCCAGCACTTCGAGGCCCGGCCCCTGCAGGGGCGGGGCTTCGGCGTTGACGTACAGTGCCGCATTTTCCAGTGCGGAGTTCAGCAGCAGCGCGTCGAGTTCCGCCTCGTCCTTGACGTACATTTCCTGTTTGCCGCGCTTGACCTTGAATAGCGGCGGCTGAGCGATGTACACGTGCCCGTGCTCGATCAGCGCCAGCATCTGGCGGTAGAAGAACGTCAGCAAGAGCGTTCGGATGTGGCTGCCGTCGACGTCCGCGTCCGTCATGATGATGACGCGGTGGTAGCGCAGTTTGGCCAGATCGAAATCATCCTTGCCGATGCCGCAGCCGAGCGCGGTGATGAGCGTACCGACCTCGGCCGATGAGAGCATCTTGTCGAACCGCGCCTTCTCGACGTTCAGGATCTTGCCCTTCAGCGGCAGGATCGCCTGCGTCCGGCGGTCACGGCCCTGTTTGGCGGAGCCGCCGGCCGAATCGCCCTCGACGATGAAGATCTCCGAGAGCGCCGGATCCTTCTCCTGACAATCCGCCAGTTTGCCCGGCAGTCCCGCGATGTCGAGCGCGCCTTTGCGCCGCGTCATTTCGCGCGCCTTGCGCGCCGCTTCACGCGCGCGAGCCGCCTCGAGCATCTTGGCGATGATCGCTTTGGCATCCTGCGGATGCTCGAGCAGAAAATCCTGCAGCTTGGCGGCCACCGCGGCCTCGACGATGCCCTTGACCTCCGAGGAGACCAGCTTGTCCTTGGTCTGCGAGGAGAACTTCGGATCCGGGAGCTTCACCGACAGAATGGCGGTGAGTCCTTCGCGCGCATCGTCACCGGTCGTGGGGACCCTGTCCTTCTTGGCCGACATTTCCTTTTCGATGTAATCGTTGAGCGTGCGCGTCAGCGCACTGCGGAAGCCGGCCAGATGGGTTCCGCCGTCCTTCTGCGGAATGTTGTTGGTGTAGCAGAACATGCTCTCCTGGTAGGAGTCGTTCCACTGCAGTGCCACTTCGATGGTGACCGGCCCGTCCTGGGTCTTGAACCAGGGAATCGACTCGTGCACCGGCGTGCGGGAGCGATTGAGATATTTCACGAAGGCCTGCAGGCCCCCTTCGTGCTGAAAGACGTCTGAGGTGTTCTCGCGCTCGTCGATCAGCTCGATGCGTACGCCGGAATTCAGGAACGACAGTTCGCGCAGCCGTTTGGCGAGCACGTCGTGGTTGAACTGAATGTGCGTGAAAATCTGCGCGCTCGGCTTGAAGCGGATGGTGGTGCCGCGCTGCTCCGAGGGACCGACCACCGCGAGCGGTGCGACCGGGTCACCGAGGCGGTATTCCTGGCGGTGGACCCTGCCATCGCGGTGAATGGTGAGCAGCAGGTAATCGGATAGGGCATTGACCACCGAGACGCCGACCCCATGCAGCCCGCCGGACACCTTGTACGAGCTCGCGTCAAATTTTCCGCCGGCATGCAGGACGGTCATGATCACTTCGGCGGCAGAGCGCCCCTCCTCGGGGTGCAGATCGACCGGGATGCCGCGGCCGTTGTCCGAGACAGTGATGGATTCGTCGGCGTGAACCGTGACGACGATGCGGTCGCAGAATCCGGCCAGCGCTTCGTCGATGGAGTTGTCCACGACTTCGAACACCATGTGGTGCAGACCGGTACCGTCATCGGTGTCGCCGATGTACATGCCGGGCCGTTTCCGTACGGCGTCCAGACCTTTTAAGACCTTGATTTTACTGGAGTCGTAGACGTCTTCGGCTGCCATGTACGGTTCCGTTCTGTAATGGCACATTATACCGGGCGGACGTCGCCTTGTTCCACGTGAAACACTCGATCGGGCTGGGTGAACCCGGGAATGTGCGGCTGAAGCGCCGTGACCACGAGCTGGCCCTTCAACCGAAGAATTTCGGCCACAAATGCTGCTTGATGATCTGTGTCGAGCTCGGCGGCAGGGTCATCGAGGAGCAGTGTCGGCTTGACGTTCGTCGAGTCCGCCAGGAGACGCAGCTGCGCCAGCGTCAGCGCGGCCGCAGTTAACTTCTGCTGACCACGCGACAGGATGTCGCGGGCCGGCCTACCGTCGAGCGTGATCCGCAGGTCCGCCCGATGCGGCCCTACCGTCGTGGTCTGGCGTGCTTCGTCTCGGGCACGCGCCGATTCAAGTGCGTCCGAGAGCGATTGGGTCTCCGCCCAGCCTTGTGCGTAGCCGATCCGGGCCTGAGGACACGCGACGGCCGCCCCAATCGCGGTCCAGTACGGCTCCAGGCGTTCGAGCACGGCCCGGCGGGCCGTGGACATGCGGGTCCCCTGCTCCACCAGTTCCGCTTCCCAGGGCCGCGCCTGGGATGGCCGTCCCTTAAGCGCCGCATTCCGCTGGCGCAACGCCCGGGCATACCGAAACCAGGCTTCCCCGAACTGAGGTTCCACGTGGAACACGGCCCAGTCGAGCCAGCGGCGCCGGCGGCGGCCCCCTTCTTCAATCAGCTTGTGGATCTCCGGGTCAATGACCTGCACCGGGAAGGCCAGGCTGAGATCGGCCAGCGATTTCACGGTCTGCGCATCGATCCGGGCCGTACTGCCTTGCTCGCGATCGAACTCGACCCCGACGGCGTGCGGAACCGGTCCTTCGATGCGACCGAAGACGGTCAGCTTCGAGGCCGCTCTGCCCACCAGCTGTTCGGTGCGAGGGGACCGGAAGGAACGCCCGCGGCCGAGCAGGAACGCAGCTTCGAGCAGTGACGTCTTTCCGGCTCCATTGCCACCCCAGATGAGCGTGCAGCGCGGATGCAGCTCCAGCCGCGCGCTGCCGATGCAGCGCAGGTTCTGAATCTGGAGCTCACCGAGGCTCATGGACGGTACGGCCGGGGGGGCCCCGGCCGCTGGGTTCAGCGGCGAATCCGTTCGTCTGCTCAGAGCCGCATGGGCATGACGACGTATCGCGCCTCCGACAGGCCTGGCGCTCGGATCAGGCAGCTGCTGTTCGCGTCGGTGAATCCCAGTTCGACGCGATCCGTCTCGATCGCACTCAGCGCGTCGAGCAGATAGTTCACGTTGAAACCGATCTCGATCTCTTCGCCTTCGTACTCGATCTCCAGTTGATCTTCGGCTTCCTCATGCTCCGGGTTGTGCGCCTGCAGCGACAGGAGGCCCGATTTCACGCCCACTCGGATTCCGCGATACTTCTCATTCGATAGAATCGCCGTCCGCTGCAACGCTTGGCGCAACAGGTCCCGGTCGGCCTGCGCAACACGCGGGGGCTCATGCGGAATGACGCGCCCGTACTCCGGGAAACGACCATCGATCAGCTTCGAAGTGAAGCGAATATCGCCAATCTGGGCTCGAATGTGATTGGTTCCTATCGCTAGCTCGATAGCGCCTTCCGTGCCGAGAATGCGCTGCAACTCGAGAATGGCCTTGCGGGGCACGATCACCTGCCCCGCCGGTCCGGGTGAGCGCAGGGTCATTTCGCACAGGGCCAGCCGGTGTCCGTCGGTGGCCACCGCGCGCAGCGTGCTGTCCTGCGTCTCGAGCATCAACCCGTTGAGGTAATAGCGCACGTCCTGCTGCGCCATCGAGAAATGCGTCTTGTCGATCAACCGGTGGAACGCACCCTGCTCGAGCGTGAGCGTCTGCTGGGCATGGATCTCCTCCAGCACCGGAAATTCGGCCGCCGGCAGCGTGGTCAGCGTGAAACGGCTGCGCCCCGCCCGCACGGTCACCTTTTCCCCCTCCGTGGTCAGCGTCAGGTCCGCCCCGGGCGGCAGCGCGCGCAGGATGTCGAGAAACTTGCGGCCCGGCACGGTGATGTCCCCGGCCGTCTCGAGCTGTATGGCGCTCGTGGCGGCGAGTTCGACCTCGAGGTCCGTTCCGGTCATGACCAGGCGTTTGTCCCGCGCAGAGAGCAGCACGTTCGCCAGGACCGGCATCGTTTGGCGCCGTTCAACCACGCCGATTACGCTTTGCAGGGGAGCGAGCAGTTCTTCGCGCTTAGCCGAGAGCTTCATGAGTCTTATCTTCTTGTCTTGAGATCTTAAGAATCCGATTGTAGTAACGATTAGGCCTGTGGATAAGGAGGATTATGCCGTTCCCCGAGCCTGATCAACTGCTTACGCACCGCTTGCGCTCGCGCTTTCCGGGGAGGATCCGGGTACGAGCTGTGCGTGATCTGTGCATAACTTTATCCCCAGAATTCTCCACAGCTCATCCACAAGTCTGTCCTCTCAGGCGGTCAAGGTTCTCAACAGGTTCGAGTAATCCTCGCTCATGCGAATGTCGATGTCCCGCAACTCCTTGATTCGTTTGCATGCATGCAGCACCGTGGTGTGGTCGCGGCCGCCGAACGCATCGCCGATCTCCGGCAGGCTCTGGCTGGTGAGTTCCTTGGCGAGCGCCATCGCGACCTGGCGGGGGCGAGCCACCGAGCGGCTGCGCCGCTTGGAGAGCAGATCGGCGACTCGCACCTTGTAGTAATCCGCAACCGTCTTCTGGATGTTCTCGATGGTGACGAGCTTCGCCTGCAGCGACAACAGATCCTTCAGCGCCTCCTTGGTGAACTCCAGGGTGATCGGATGCCCCGTGAAGCGCGCATTGGCGATCACGCGGCGCAGCGCCCCTTCGAGTTCGCGCACGTTCGAGCGGATCCGCTTCGCGATGAAGAACGCAACCTCTTCGGGCAGCGGCATGCCGAACTGGCGGGACTTGCTGATCAGAATGGCCACGCAAGTTTCGAGTTCCGGCGGCTCGACCGCCACCGTCAGTCCCCAGCCGAAACGGGACTTCAGCCGCTCCTCGAGGCCCTCGACCTCCTTCGGGTAACGGTCGCAGCTGAGAATCACCTGGTGCTGTCCTTCGAGCAACGCGTTGAAGGTGTGAAAGAACTCCTCCTGCGAGCGCTCCTTGCCCGCAAAGAACTGGATGTCATCGATCAGCAGCGCATCGAGCGATCGATACGCGGTCTTGAACTCGTTCATCGAATTGTGCTGCAGGGCGCGTACCATGTCGCTGACGAAGCGCTCCGAGTGCACGTAGGCGATCCGTGCTTCCTCGTTGTGTTCGCGGATGTGATGCGCGATCGCATGCATCAGGTGCGTTTTGCCGAGACCGACCCCACCGTAGAGAAACAGCGGGTTGTAGGCCTTGCCGGGATTCTCCGCGACTTGCAGCGAGGCGGCCTTGGCCAGCTGGTTGCTCTTGCCCTCGACGAAACTGGCGAAGGAGAAATCCGCGTTCAGGCGCGCCCCGATCACCAGGCCCTCGCCGCGGCGCGCCCGCTTCGGCATTTCCGCGACCGGAGGGGGGGGCGGCTCCGGCGCGCTCGGGCGCGAGCCGACCTCCACCGTCACGATCGGCACATCCCCGGTACTCTCGTCGCGCAGCAACTCCCCGATGCGCGGCAGCAGTCGCTCATTGATCCATTCGACCACGAAGCGGTTCGGCGCGAGTAGCTTCAGCGCGCCGGCACCCTCGAGCGCCTGCAGCGGACGCACCCACGTGTTGAACTGCTGCTCCGGGAGTTCGGCCTCCAAGGCGCATATGCACCGACCCCACAGCGACGCTTCCAAGCGTGATTCTCCGACTGCGGCTAACGGCCGACGCCGGCCCGAGGTGCCCGGCCGCCCGCGACGGCCCCCTCGCGCTTCCGGAGCAATTGCGGCAGGATGCCGCTGCGGGGCGACCGCAGAATGTGCATCGGGAGGAGCTCCGGCTTGGTGGAAAAGGCTGGCGAGTCTATACCGATCGGCTGCCGCGCTGAAGATTTTCACGCGATTAAATATTGACACCTTGGCGGTCAACGGCTTAGCCTTGCCGCCCCCTTTTGGACCCCACTGGAACCTTCTGGAGCCCCGGTATGAAGCGTACCTATCAGCCGAGCAAGCTGCGCCGTAAGCGCACGCACGGGTTCCGGGCGCGCATGGCGACCCAAAACGGCCGCAAAGTGCTGGCCCGTCGCCGTGCCAAAGGACGTAAGAAGCTGATCCCGTAACGCGGGACGGCGCTGACGACCGCTGCCCGGCCGGCGCCGATGCGTCTCCGGGGCTGGCTCGACCCGGCCCCGGGGCTGCATTCCGGCGTAGTACGAGGGGGTCCGCATGTCCAGTGAGCCCCGAGCGCGGCTGACCTTTCCGCCATCGCGACGGGTGCGGCACAAATCGGACTTCGATGCGGCCCGCCTGCGCGGCCGGCGCTTTGGCAACGGATTTTTCGCCGTGACAGTGATCAGCAACGACAAGACCGGTCCCCGCCTCGGCCTCGCCGTCGCGCTGCGCGTCACTCGGACCGCAGTGGAGCGCAATCGCATCCGCCGCATCATCCGCGAATCCTTCCGGCGCCATCAGCAAGCGCTGCCCGGCGTGGACCTCGTGGTCAGTGCCCGCGCTCGCTCGCGCGGTGCGCCGGGCCGCGAACTGCATGCCAGTCTCGAGGCGCTGTGGCGCCAGGTCAGTGAACGATGCGTGCCCTCGCCCTCGCGCTGATCCGCCTGTATCAGTGGACCCTCAGTCCGCTGCTCGGGCCCAACTGCCGGTTCCACCCGTCCTGTTCCCACTATGCCGCAGAGGCGATCGAACGCTTCGGCATCCTGCGCGGCGGCTGGCTCGCGCTGAAGCGCATCGGCCGCTGCCATCCCTGGCATGCGGGCGGCTACGATCCGGTGCCCGTCCATGGCTCGACCCCGATTGCTCACCGACATGACTAATCAACTGCGCTACTTCGTTTGGTTGGGACTTGCTCTGCTGCTGTGGTTCAACTACACGACCTGGACCGCGGAGTTTGCGACGGCACCGACCGCGGCGCACACCCAGCAGGCCCCGGCTCCCGCGAGCCTCGCTGAGAACATCCCGCAGACCCAGGGCGCACCGGCTGGACACCCCGCGCCGGCGCCGCTTGCGAATGCCACGCCGGCTCGTGCCGCGAGCGCAAAGCTCGTCGCGGCGCCGGCCCCCGCGATGCCGACGGTGCAAGTGCACACCGACGTATACGACCTGCAGATCAGCACCGAAGGCGGCACGCTCGAGCGCGTCGAGCTGCTGAAATATGCGAAGCTGAAGGGCAAATCCGAGCGCGTCGTCCTCGAAAACCCGACCCCGGCGAGCGAGTATCTGCTGCAGACTGGCCTCACGGGGCCGCCCGGTTCGGCCTACCCGACGCAGACGGCGACCTTCACCGCCCCGCAGCAGGAGTACCGCATGGGGCCAAGCGGGGTGCTCAGCGTGCCGCTCACCTGGACCGCCAACGGCATCACCGTCACCAAGACCTTCATCTTCCGCAAGGGCTCCTACCGCATTCGTCTGCAGTACGCCATCCACAACGGCAGCGCGCAGCCGTGGACCGTCACGCAGTACGCGCAGCTGTTCCGCAACGATCCGCGCACCAGCGGCAGCTACTTCGATCCGGGCAGCAAGGCGTATCACGGTCCGGCCATCTGGAACGGCCACGAGTACGTGAAGCTCGATCCGGCGAGCAGCGACTACCAGCACTACACCCGCACGGTGACCGACGGCTGGATCGCCGTGCCGCAGCACGACTTCGTCAGTGCCGTGGTGCCGCCGAAGGGCGCCGCCTACCGGTTCAGCTCGCAGGTCTCGGGTACCGGGTATCTGCTGGCGGCCTCCGGACCTGAACATACGGTGCCCCCCGGAGCGGTACTCACCCTCGGCCAGACGCTGTTCGTCGGTCCAACGCTGCATGCCCAGCTCGACCGGACCGATCCGACCCTCACCTACCTCGATGACTACGGCAAGCTCACCATCCTGGCGCGCCCGCTGTTCTGGATGCTGAGCGAAGTTCACAAGCTCACCGGCAACTGGGGCGTGGCGATCATCGTCGTCACCATCCTGCTGAAGCTGCTGTTCTATCCGCTCTCGGAAACCAGTGGCCGCTCGATGGCCAAGATGAAGGCGCTCGGACCGCGCATCAAGAACATCCAGGAGACCTACAAGGACGACAAGGAGCAGCTCGGTCGCGCCATGATGGAGCTGTACAAGCGCGAGAAGGTCAATCCGGTCTCCGGCTGCCTGCCGATGCTCTTGCAGTTCCCGGTGTTCATCGCCTTCTACTGGGTGCTGCTCTACAGCGTCGAGCTGCGCCAAGCGCCGTTCATGTTCTTGATCCAGGACCTCTCGGCACGCGATCCGTACT
>JAPTUI010000024.1 GCA_028067895.1 Pseudomonadota bacterium
GAGCAAGGACGCCATGCTTCAACTCGCGGGACGCTGGATAATCGAGATCGCAGAATTGAAGGCGGTCAAGACCTCGGAGATCGAGCGGACCAAAAGTTTCATCACGCAGACGCACGATACGTTCCGGCCGCCCTATGGCAGGCGCACGGCTCAGTTCCCGAGGCAGTGCGTCTTCATTGGCACGACAAACGAGGCCGAGTACCTGCGCGACCGGACGGGCAACCGGCGCTATTGGCCCGTGCGGTGCGGCCGAATCGACGTGGATGCACTTCTGCGCGACCGCGATCAGCTCTGGGCAGAAGCATGCCACGAGTACGAGCAAGGGACTCAGTGGCACCTCACGCCGACTGAGGCGGCGTTGGCGACCGGGCAGCAAATTGAGCGTGTGCATGTGACTGAACTCGAGCAGGACGTCGCCTCGTTTCTGAAGCGAGAGCGGGAGGCCGGCAAGACGGAAACGACCGTCCGCGACGTGCTGGTTTTCGGGCTCGGCCTTGATCCAGCAGCGCCGACATATGCACCGACCGCTCGCAAACTCGGGGCCGAAGTGGCCGAAGCGATGATAGCGGCCGGCTGGACCAAGGTGGGTCGCATCGGGGGGAATCGAACCGTCTACCGGCGGCGTGAATGACCACCAGCGCTATTCAAGGCTAGGCAAGACATACCCGTATACGAGTCACGTGCGCGCGCGCGTATAGGTATGGTGGGACACCATGGACTTTTCCCATGCATATCTTGCATGCCCGCAAGCCAGCGCCGGACGCCACGTCTGCCTGGCTCCTCGCGCGCTCGCCTGCTCACGGCAGCTCATTCGGAGCTGTAGCGTACCTATATCGCCTTGACAGAGCGATAACGCAGGCCTTGTATCTATCTACTCCATTGTTTTTTCAATCAGTTCTAAGCCTCTTTCCAGCCATGTCCACTATTTGTCCACCGCTTGGCGTGTGCAACACTTTGTGGTAGTGTTCGCTTTAGTCGCTCACGGAACACCCGAAGCGGTTGAGGCCAGCGCAGCTGGTCAACTGGAGGTGTTCGCGTGACTCGACGATCAAACCTTTCCTTCGTCCCTGACGCAGCAGAATCGCCGCCGGCCGATCGGCTGCCGGGTCCTTCCGCTGCCCACGGGCGCCTCGCACAGCTGCGCCAGGCGCTGCAGGAGACGCGTCGCAAGGTCGCAGACTTGGGCGGCGTGCTCGAGCGCTGCGAAAACGTGCAGCGCCGTGGGGCTCAGATCCGCAGCGACCTCCAGGTCCTTGAGCGCGAAGCTGCGAAACCCATGGCCGCCTGGGTGCTGAGCGGCGCTCATTCCGAGCCGCCGCGACTGAGCGCAGAGCAGCAGACGGCGCTCGACGAGGCGCGGCGTGCCAGCGATCAGGCGGAACGCGACGCTGAAGCGGTCGCGCAGACGCTGCCGACGCTTCAGCGGCAACAGAGCGAGCTGCTCGCGCTGATTCCGCAGATCGAGCAGCAGATCCGGCAAGCTGCGGCGCTCGCTGTTCTCGAGGACGCTCACCAGCTGCGGCAACAGCTGAAGAAGCAGCGGCAGGCGACCTATGACATCGAACTCACGCTGTACGGATTGCGAGATTTCTTGGTGTGGCACGGCGCTGGCACCGCGCCCGAGTTCTCCACCTTCACCGAAGAACTGATCCGACCCGCCGCAGTACTTTCCAAAGCTTCGGTCGAAAGCGCCGCCGATGAGTGGACTGCGTTATTCAACCGGCTCATCGCGGGCGAGGAGTAGAGCAAAAATGTCTGAAATTACCAGTGAAGCACTTTTCAGTGCAGACGCCCGAAAATCGGCCGGCGCCCGGCAGCTCGGAGAAATGCTACTCCGTGGCATTCGCGGAGTTGGCAGCGGCGGTGGGGAAATGTCGAAAGGCTTGATGCAGGCCCATCTGCGAGCCGCTGTCGGTGGTAACGCGCGTGACTTCGGCCGAGTTGCCAGCACGCGGGACACTGGCGGGTACTTCAGCAAGGCGCGCGACATCGTCGACGACGCCGCTCGGCTCGAGCGCGTACCGCGCTCTTCGTTCCGAGCAGTGCTCGAAAAGAGCCTCGAGCGGCGCACCGACGAACTCGCCTCACACCTCGGATCCGAACGCCATAAGGGCGACGGTTTCAGTGCGCCGGCCGGTCGGGTACGCGGTAGCGATACGCCGTTCGGCTCGAACGCGGTCCGAGAGGAGCACTTCCGCGAGCCGCATGCGGATCCGAACGCATTCCACGAGTCGGGCAGGGTCCGTGGTGCTGGAAGCACTGCGCGGCAAGGGTACGAGTACCCGACTGATGCCGCCGCGAGCCCCATGCAGCGCCTCTTCGGACCTGCGGCGAATGCGCGCGACATGAACTGGGACGGCGACGACGATTTCGGACACGAGCACCGGTACACGCGGCCGGCGCGAGGGGATCTGAACTGGCACCGAGACGACGGTCTGACGGGGAACATGCGCCAGCGGCACATGACCGAAGGGCGCGTGCCGCAGTACCGGCCCGATCGGCCTTACCCGGGTTACGCCGGCGACGAGCACGGACGCACGTTCGAGGAGCTGATCGATGGCAAGGCGGCTGGAATCGCGCCCGGCGAGTCGCTGACGGCGTTCGCGAAGCGGCTCATGGGCGGTTCTGCCGGGACATCGTTCGCGAAGTCGCTCGAGACCGGTTTGGCGCACAAGCAGGAACTCGGCGAAGGGACCTGGAGGGACTATGTTGCGATGCGCGACCGGCGCGCCGACATGATGAAGCAGGCCGAAGGGCGCCGGCATTGGGCCGATTGGCTCCGTTCCGACGTATACCGCGATCTCGTGCACAGGATCGAATCGAGTCCAGTGAGCAGCGCCGTGAAGGGTGAGTTACTCGCATCGATCGCATAATGGGCGGTAGCGGCGTAATGCTTACAGGTGTTGTGTTTCCGTTCCTGACATGGAGACGGGCGCTGGCCAACCTCTTCCAGCGCGAGGCACAACGGCGGAGCTGTCGGGGAGTTTGTCTCCACCCCGGCGGCTCCGTCTTTTCAGGTGTTGCACGCTGCGCTCGTACCTCGCGCAGCACCGCGGGCCGCACGTCCTGCGGGCAACGGCCGCGGGCGCCGGCTTCACTCCCCGGCGCCCGCGGCCTTTCTGGAGGGGCGTGATTTGAGCAAACCGAACGGTCGCTGCCAGTGCTGCCGGCATCCTCAAGTCTGGATGATCGAGACATTGCTCGCCCGCGGTGCGTCGCTGAGGGATGTCGCGGGGAAGTTCAACCTGGAATTCTCATGCGTCGGGCGTCACTGGAACAAACACGTTAGTGCCGCGCGCCGCGAGACGCTGCGCAAGACGATCGAGCAGGTCGGCGAGGACACAACGCCGAGCCTGTCATACCTCACGCGCCTGCGTGACTCCGCGATGCGCATGATCGATGCCATGGAGCACGCGCGAACGCGCAACCTTCAGGGCTACGCATCGGTCCTCGGACGGGCCCGGGAGCTGCAGCTGGACATCGCGCGGATGCGTGGCGAGGACGGCCAGCAGCCGACTGGCCGGCTGATCAACGGCGCTGCGATGCCGGCGGAAGCCGAGCTGGAGCGGCGGGTGCTCGAGGCCGTGGCCGATGATCCCGAGGCCTGCGCCAAGCTCGCCCGCGCTCTGCGGACTGGAGAGATGCCCCCGGCGCCAGCGCGGCTCGAGGTCGTCAATGGCTGAAGTGCTGCGCGCCCGTGAGCTCGCCCTGGCGGATCGCCTCGAGGCTCTGGCGCGCATCACGGTCCCGCCGGCCTTCGAGTTCCTGAATGAGCCGGATCGCTACCTGGTGGCATACGGCGGCCGCGGATCCGCGAAGAGCTGGTCGATCTGCCGGCGGCTCCTGCGCGAGGCCCTCTGGCGTCCGATTCGAGTGCTCTGCTGCCGGGAAATTCAGCTGTCGATCGAGGAGAGCGTCCATCATTTGATCGAGTCGCAGATCCGCGAACTCGGGATCGAAGATTACTTTGACGTGCTGGAGAAGCGCATCACGAGTAAGGCGGGCGCCGAGTTCGTGTTCGCAGGCCTGCGCAGCAACGTCACGAAGCTCCTCAGCATGGAGGGCGTCGACCGTGTCTGGATCGAGGAGGCCGCGGCGATCTCGCATAATTCGTGGGAGAAGCTCATCCCGACGATCCGGCGCCCGGGCTCGCAGATCCTCGTCAGCTTCAACCCGGATCTTGAGGACGACCCGACCTACAAGCGATTCATCAAATCGCCGCCGCCGGATGCGATCGTGCGCAAGGTGAGCTGGCGGGACAATCCGTTTTTTCCGGAGGAGTTGCGTAGAGAGAAGGACTACCTGGCATCGGTCGACGCGGACGCATACGAGCACGTCTGGGAAGGCGCCTGCCGCTCGCACAGTGATGCGCAGGTCTTCAAGGGCAAGTTCGCTATCGAGGCCTTCGAGCCCGAAGCGACGTGGGACGGACCCTATTACGGTGCAGACTTCGGATTCAACGATCCGACGACCCTGCTGCGCTGCTGGATCGCCGGGCGCACGCTCTACGTCGAGCACGAGGCCTATGCCGTCAGCTGCGATATCGACCGCACGCCGGCGCTGTTCGATGCGGTGCCCGAGGCACGGCGGCACACGATTCGTGCAGACAGCTCGCGACCGGAAACCATCAGCTACCTACAGCAGCACGGATACCCTGAACTCGTCGGCGTCGAGAAATGGCCGAACTCCGTGGAGGAGGGCGTGCAGTACCTGCGCCAGTACGAGCGCATCGTGATCCATCCACGGTGCGAGCATACAGCGGCTGAGTTCCGGCTCTACAGCTACAGGGTGGACAGACTATCGGGCGACGTGCTTCCCGAGCTCGCCGACAAGCACAATCACTGCGTGGATGCGCTCCGGTACGCGCTCGCGCCGATCATCAAGGGGAACAACTTCGCGGCCTGGGTCGACTACACGAAAGGCGAAGCAGCCCGCGAGCGGGCCGAAGGCGAGGCGCCGCCGGTAGGCCAGCACCTGCCGCATCACCGCCCGCGGCCGGCCGCTGGCAGTGTGGCCATACTGGACCCAACCGGCGGTTTGTTTGAGGCCTATCAAAAGGCCTTTGCAGAGGCCAACGGTGGCATTTATCTCGGCGAGACCTGCTCGAGCTGCGGGGATCTGATCGCGCCGGGCACGCGATACGTGAAAGCAGACCGCTCGTTCCACGAGCAATGCTGGCAGTCGTTCAATTGAGGTCATCCCATGGAAAACTCAGCTTCAGTCATTGAACTCATAATCAAACTCAAGGATGCGATGAGCGGGCCCGCGCAGAAGGCCGAGCAGAAACTCAGCAAGTTTGGCGTGGCGCTGCAGAAGTTCGAGAAGCGCGCGCGGAGTATGAAGAGCCTGTTTTATGCCGGCGCCGCAATGGAAGGCATGGCATGGGGTCTTGGTGAATCGCTGAAGCATCTTGCGGATCCCGCGATCAAGTTCCAGATTGCCCAACAGGACCTCGAGCGCGCAACGCACCTGAGCACGGCGCAGCTCGAGGCTTTTCAGCACCAGGCGACGCAGCTCTCGGATCACTGGCCGCGGTCCGCCAGCGAGATCACCGAGTCGCAGGCGAACCTGGTGCGCACGCTCGGGTCCGCGAAGGCCGCTATGGAGACGGTCGGCATCGCGACCGAGTTTGCGACTGGCACTCAGACTGACCTGAAGTCAGCGACGAATCTGCTCGCGACCGCGTACGAGAACGTCGGCGACAAGTCGGTGCCATTGAAGGTGGGCTTTCAGCGGATTGCCGATCAGCTGACGGTCCTGCAGAACAAGTTCAGCACCTCCCGCGAGAACGGGGACATGCTGGTGCGCTCGTTCGCCCGGCTCTCGGGGGTCGCGAAGGTCGCTGGGATCAACACGACGCAGCTCATGGCTGCGATGGGAGTCCTGAACAAGTCGGGCTTCGCCGGCGGCCGCGGCGCGGGGGAATACCTGTCGCAGGCCCTCGAGCGGCTCGGCGAGCTTGGCAAGAACGGCATCCCGACGATCGAGAAGTACGGGATCATGCTGGCCGGCAGCGTCGGGGCGCACGGTACGTTCCACCTGAATCTGCTGCAGACCCTGAAGAACATGCAGCAGGCGAGCCCGATGCGCCTGCAGGCATATCTGAAGAGCCTCGGGCAGGTCGGCGGAACGCTGAAGATCCTGATGGACCGCTACGGGCAGGTTAACGCGGCGGTCAAGACGTTCGAGCACACCCAGGGGGCGACGTACTCGCTCGCCTCAGAGATGAACAAGGGCTGGCACCAGCAGCTCGAGGACCTGCACAACGTCTGGAGGAACCTGGATCGATCGCTGGGCCAGGTTCTGGTGCCGCTTCTGATCGAGGTCGCGCATGTGCTCGAGCCGATGCTCGAATACTTTCGCAAGTTCGCAAAGGCCCACACAACGTTCGTCAAGGTTGCTTTTGCTGCGGCAATTCTCGTCACTGGGCTGCTGGTGCTGGGCGGCGGTATTTTGATTACAGTCGCGGCGTTCGAGGCAATAACCGGGGCCTGTGCGGTATTCGCCGCAGGCATCTCCGTCGCTACGGAGGCCTCGTGGGCATTTGTGGCATCGCTGCTCGCTGACCCGATCTTCGACGTCATCGCTGGCTTCGTTGCCCTGACGATCGGCGCCTATGAGCTGATTCACCATTGGAAGGCCGTAGAGGGGTTCTTTGAGCGGCTCTGGCCAATCATGGCGCGCCCGTTCGTTGAGGCGTGGCGGCGCGTAGAGGAGTTCGGGCGGCGCATCGAGGGATGGGGCCTGAAGGTCCTGAGCTGGTTCGAGCACCACAAGATTTTCGCAGCGCTCACGGGCCCGATCGGCTGGATGATCCTGGCGGCCGACGAGCTGATCACGCACTGGAAGACCGTCGAGAGCTTCTTCGTCCACCTCGGCGATGTGGTCGGCGGCGTGTTCAAGGACGTCGAGAAATTCCTGCACATCGGGCATGCCGCATCGGCGCCTGCTGCGCACGTCAAGCATCACCAGGTCGTCGAGCATGTCGCGCATGTCGCGCGCTCCGCGACCCCTGTCATGGCGGCGTTCGGCGGCGCCGTTTCAAGCGCGGTCATCAAGCGTCACCACGTCGTCGAGCACGTCGCGCGCGTGATGCGCTCGGCGCCGAGCGCCATGGCGGCATTCGCGGGACCTGCGCCAGTCCTCGCAGCCGCAGGCGGCGGCGTGAACGGAGGCGTGCACTTCCACGTGCACATGGAAGGCTCGAACGACGGCCTTGATCCTGATTCGCATGTCGATTCGATGCTCCATGCGTTGCGCGCCCATCAGAACGATTTCGTTGACGTGTTCTCAGAGATCAACGACCGCGCCCGCGGCCGGTGGGCGGAAGCTGGCTTTTAACTCGAGAGCGCATGCTATGGTACAACGAGTCCCTGAACCGATCTGGCAGCTGATCTACAACGGCGCGGACATCACGGCGAATATCGCGCCGCAGGTCACTGAGGTGCAGTGGATGGAGCACCTCGGAGGCCGTGCTAACACTGTCGAAGTGACCGTTGAGGACACGCTCGGCAAGTGGCGCAGCTCAGATTACCCGCAACCAGGATCCGACCTCATGGCGCTCTCGATCGGCTACGCCGGCGCGCCCCTGACTGACTGCGGGGAGTTCACGATCGTCGAGCTCGGTTTCAAAGGGCCGCCGGATCGAGTCACAATTCACGGCGTCTCGAGCTGGACAACTACTCCGCTGCGCACCGCGGGGAATTACGCCTACGAGAACATGACGTTCCTGCAGATCGCGCAGGCGATCGCTGCGCGGCACGGCTGGAAGGTCGTCGGGATCCCGACGACGCCTGACGTTCCGTGGCAACGCAGGACTCAAACGCTCGAGCACGGCGGTGACATCAATTACCTGCGCAAGCTTGCCACCGAAGCGAACTACGAGTTCAACGTCGTTCCACCAAACATCGTCTTCTATTCGAGAGCCGCGATCGATTCAGCGCCGCCCGTGCCTGGCAACACCATCACGCGGGATATGGTGACGCGATACGAGTTCCGGTTCCAGACATCGGCGGAGATCACCTTCGGCGCCTCGAACATCTCCTACCTGGATCCGACCACGAAGACCGTGCACGGCGCTACATCAAAGGTCACCGGCCGGCCCCCGACCGCCGACACGCTGAACGTCAATGAGCGCCTCGAGAACTCGCAACAGGGCGCGCTCAAGGCCTCGAGCCGGCTTTACGAGACCGGGATGCTGATGTACCAGGTGACGATGACGATGCCAGGAACGACACAGTTCCGCGCCGGCCAGACGGTCAGTCTTCCTTCGAGTGACTGGGGTGTCTTCGGTGGAACTTGGACCTGCTCGCGCGCGACTCACCGGATGCGCGCCAGGTCAGGCGGATACACGACCGAGCTGCTGCTGCGGCAGGCGGGGCCCGGCTCAGAGCTGCAGCCGGGAGGGGCGACGTGACGTTGCACGGAATGTCCATCGAGTGCGGGCGCTACGCAGCTATCGCGGGGTGGATTGAAGCGCCCGTGCGGCGCATGATGGCTTACTGGTCGTCCCGGTTCGCGGAGAATCCATCATGACGACAGAAAGGCCTGGGAATCAGAAGGTCCCACCGTTGTGGTGGCTCGCGAGCCTCATGTCCGCAGTGCTGGCGTCGGCGCTCACGGCCGCGATCATCATCGGCGTTCCGCGGTTCGGCGTCGTGCCCGTCCGCGAGCGCTCAACGGTCACCGCTCCGGAGAAGACACAACCAGGTGAGGTAACGCTTTACGAACTCTTCGGGTGCTCGCGGCAGCTCGGCGAGTGCGACCGCTACGCCCGGATCCTGCCGGTGCCCGGCGCCGGCGTCGTTCCGAACGCCTTCTCGACGCTGACGCTCTGCCAGGAGTACTCATCGAAGTATGTCGGCAAACCCCCCGGCAAGGATGGCCGCTGGCCCGGGCGCCCGGGCACGTGGCTGCAGTGCTTCGCGCGTCGCGCATTTGTGTGGTATCCGGCGAACTCATAAACGAACGCGCCGCCCGAAGGCGGCGCTCTCGGCTCATTCGTCGCCTTGCGTTGCCTTGCGCGCCCGACGCGGGGAAGGAAGCGGCCAGTCTTGCGGGCGCTTGGAGACCGCCTCCATCCTCGCCCGTGCGTGGCTGTCATCGGGCTGTATGCGTGGACCACCGGTGCGTGAGAGTCCGGCGCGGTAGTTCTCCCTGCGGATCCGCTCGAAGGCGTCATTCGCGAGGTCTTCGGCCAGAATCGGAATCGCCTGTTGAAGAAGTTCTGGCGAACTCCTGAGAGCCTGCGCGATCGTCTCTGTGACGCCTGCCTGGTCGTCTGAGTTGTACTCTCGGCGGGCGTACGGTTCGGCTGCGGCGTCCGCGACATCCTGTAGGGTCTGCGGATATGGAGAATGCTTGTATGTCACGATCTTTCCCCCTGCTGTTTATTCGACCATCGCTTCGGCGAGCAGCCGCTCGAGATCCTCGACGTGCCCCTCGAGAAACTGCACGGCGTCCTCCATGGTCACTTCTGCAGGCTCATTGTGAAAACCGTAGGGGCGCAGCTCTTCGTCCTCGTACTCGACGAACCGAAAAGTGTCCACGTCGTCCTGCTCCCACACACGAGCATAGCGGATCCACAGCTGATCGGTCCGAGGGATCTTATCGAGATGTTCCGCGAGCTGTCGCAGGGCCGTTGCGCTGTTTCTGTTTCGCACGTCGTCGGGATATTCCTCCGCTTTTTGGTCGCGCCATTCCGCTTGAAACTCGAGTTTCTCGACGAGTCCCTTGTCGTCGCCGTCGTCGCCGTCCTTTGCGAGTCTCAGGCCCTCAGCCTTCAGTTTTCTGGCCACCTTTTCGACTTCTTGCTGCCTCATGTTCTGCTGTACCTCCGTCAGTCGAGCCTCGAATGCCGCTGCCGCCACGGCACTCCAGTTTTCTGACTTTGTTCGACGCATCCGCTTTTGCAGCGCGTCCGGGATGGAAATGGTCATGCGGGCCACGGCATCGCTCCAAAATTGCTGTACGTAATAAGTATGCACTCGATACGTATCCAGGTCAACCAAGAACCCCCATGACGAAAACGCCCCTTTCGGGGCGCTCTCGTGCGGCTCCTGGCCTGCGCTACGGCCCCGGCACCCCGGACTGAAAGGCCGCCCAGGCTGCGGCCGGGCAGGCTGACCCTGCCACGTCGAGCCAGTAGGTGCGCTCCGAGCGGCTCAGGCCATTGAACCACGCCATCCCAACGAGAGCGTCCGCAACGTTCCGCTGCACCTGCGGCTCGATGACGATCGCCTGCCGGTCGCCGTCGTATCGCGTGCGGAGCCCCGCCTCGGCCAGCGCCCGAGCGAGCCGACCGACCGGGACGCTGCCGACGATGACGGCCGGCACCTCGACGGCGCTCATGATGCCTCCCTGAGCCGCCGCGTCAGCTCCCGGCGGAACCGGGCCTGCTCGGACTTGGTGAGCGCGACAGTCTCACGGAGCGCAGCCATGGCGTGCTGCGCCAGCGCCTCGGGCAGCTCGGCGCCCCGCGCATC
>JAPTUI010000260.1 GCA_028067895.1 Pseudomonadota bacterium
ATCCGAGATGAAGTGGTCCCCCGTTGACGGACCTCCAATGGATGGATTAAACCAACCACTTGGAGGTCATTATGGAACGTCAGGTTCGTGGTCAATATACCGCCGATTACAAGGCGCAGGCAGTGTCATTGGCAGAGACTCTGGGAGCCACAAAGGCGGCTCGAAAGCTCGGTATCTCGGTCAAGACGCTGGCCAATTGGATCCGCATTTCCCGTGATGGAGCCGGATTCGTGAAGGACGGTAAGCGCCGTCCTGTGAGCGATCTGGAAGCTGAAGTCGCGCGGCTGCGAGCCGAGAATTCTCAGCTGCGCATGGAGCGCGATTTCATAAAAAAAGCCGCTGCGTACTTCGCGAAGGAGTCCAAGTGAAGTACGCCTACATCGCCTCACAGCGGACTCACTACCCGATCGGTTTCATGTGCCGGGTGCTCGAAGTATCGACTTCGGGATTCTTCGCCTGGCAGGCCCGAGCACGTGCGCGAAAGAGCGATGCGGACGCGCCGTTGCGCGAAGCGATCGTACAGATCCACGAGGAAAGTCGGCGACGCTACGGTCGCCGGCGCCTCACCCACGCGCTGCGCGCCCAGGGCTGGTGCGTGAACCCCAAGCGCGTGCGACGAGTGATGCGCGAGGAAGGCCTGCGAGGCGTGCGTAAAGGGCGCTTCGTGCCGCGCACGACCGACAGCGCTCATCAGCGCGCCATCGCCCCGAACGTCCTGCAGAGACGCTTTGGCGTCGATACAGCCGTGCATGCCTGGGCAAGCGATATCACCTACATTGCCACTCGCGAAGGCTGGTTGTACCTGGCGGTGATCATCGCCTTGCAGACCCGCCAGGTGCTCGGCTACAGCCTCTCGGATCGCATGCCCGATGAGCTGGTACTCAATGCGCTGCGCAATGCCTGCCATCTCGAGTCACCCCCACCCGGCACGCTGTTTCACTCCGACCGCGGCAGTCAGTACGCCAGCGATGATTTCCGCGACGCTCTCGGCGCACTCGGCATGGTCGCCAGCATGAGTCGCAAGGGAAATTGCTGGGATAACGCGGTCTCGGAAAGCTTCTTCGCTACACTGAAGACCGAGGAAGCGACAGAGCCGTATGCGACCAAGCAGGACGCTCATCGATCGATCGCACAGTACATCCACGGTTTTTACAACCCGGTTCGCCTGCACTCATCACTCGGATACTTGTCGCCCAACGAGTATGCGCGCAGAATGCAACACGTCGATCAACTCCCGTCTATGAGGTCCGCTGCGTAGGGACCACTTCACTACGCCTTCACGACCGACTGGCAGCTCTTCGGCAGATTGGGTACACTCACGAGTTAGGGGCAGAGTGAACCGGCGCTTGGATGCCATGATGGGACACTCGGCTTGCGGGTCACGAAATCATGAGACGCATAATTAGAGAGTTTTCCTCATTGCTATACGCGTCATGAGGAAGATGGACCTTCTTGCAAGGGTCCGGAGCATGTATGTAAAGCGGCACGCGTACGTCGCCGTTGGCGCACTCCTGGTAATTGGTGCGATCGTCTCTGGCGCAACCTCGATGCTGCCCCCCCTCGAGTCGGCTATCATGCTCACCTTTTCGACCTCGTGATTACGTTGGTGCTCTGGAACATTTTCCGGCACTGGTGGAAAAAATAGCGATTGAGGAAGTCCGCCCTCGGAAGACTATTCGGTTCAACGTTGTCTCATCGCCCATCTGCGAGCCAATGGGTGCTCGACATAGCGCGTAAGCCCGGCGAGCAGTGCGATACGCTCTGCTCCGAAGGCCACGGCGAACTCCTCGCCGAAGCAAAGGTGGCATTTGACGCCCTGCATGGACCCGGACGCGGTATCCGCGGGCAGGACATAGAACAGACTCGGACCGGCACGACGGGTACTCGCGGGGTCGCGCTGCGGCAGTGTGGATCAAGTCCGGCGTCTCCATTGAGAACTCAATCTCACTGCGGCGGTCTTGTGCACGCTGGAGGGTGAGCTGCGTTATACAGTGTCGGTAGCACGATTTCGTGCCTCAAGGGAACCTCTCCATGCTTCGCCTCATCCGCACCCGGATCATGGTTCTGCGCACACTGCTGGTCATCTTCGCCGCCACATTGCTATCCGCATGTGCCGCTCAAGTGCGCGTCGCGGCGCCAGTCTATGGGCCCCCTATCGGCGTGGTCCAGGTGCGTGTTGCACCGCCCCCGTTACCGATCTACGTGCAGCCGCCGTGTCCGGTTGCGGGATGGTTGTGGACGCCTGGCTACTGGCGATGGGGTCCCGCAGGCTATTTCTGGGTACCGGGAACCTGGGTGGCACCGCCGCGAATCGGGTTGCTGTGGACTCCCGGTTACTGGGGCTTCGTTGGAGGTTTCTACGTGTGGCATGCCGGATACTGGGGTCCACGCATAGGATTCTACGGTGGCGTCAATTACGGATTCGGATACGACGGCGACGGCTATTTCGGCGGACGATGGATTGGCCGCGAGTTCGCTTACAACCGCGCCGTTACGCGCGTCAATGTGACATTCATCCACAATACCTACCGTGAGACCGTCATTAACCACGTCACCGTGACGCGCGTGAGCTACAACGGCGGGCCCGGCGGCGTGCAGGCCCTACCCACTGCGCAGGAGCGTTTCGCTGCGCAGGAGCGGCACTTCCCACCCACCGCCCTGCAGCGACAGCAGGTGAGTCGGGCGCAGCGCGAACCGGAACTTCTCGCGCGCGAGAACCGGGGGCATCCAGTCATTGCGGCGACCGCCCGTCCAGGCGCCTTTCATGCGCGCGGGGTAGTCCGCGCACGTGGCGCTGCACGGGCTCGCTTTGCGCGGCGCGGACGGGAGCGCAATGCGCCGCCGAGCTGGCGCCGCACCCAGAGATTGCGGTATGAGTCCCAAGCAAATCGGCGTCAGTGGCGTAAATCCCATGCACGCTATGGCCGCCGCGCCCGACCGAATGCCAGACGTAAGAGACCGCGCCCGCACTGACATCCCCGGATCTGATCGCCCCCGGCAATGCCGGGGGCGAAGCGCGGCATAAGAAATTTGCGGTTCCTCTTGGGGGTGATGGAAGCGCAAACCGTGTGTAGATTGACGCATAAGCTGCGATCAGCGTTGCCCGGGAATCAATTGCTTAGCAGCATGTCGGACAACACGAGCTGCGACCGACGGGCCGCATGAAGCGCAACTTTCAAAGAGTGTCCGGCGGCGCCCATACATCGCGCGCAGCGACTCTAGGTCCGGGGCGGCGACGTCGGAGTGCTTACCTCCTCGTGGGCTCCGAGCGGGCCGGGCATGCCGCGGGCGATCTACCATTCACTGGCCGAGTCATGCAAGGCGAATAGGATCAATCCGCTGACGTATCTGACCTACATTCTCCGCCACACGTGCAACAACGCCTTACAGCTGCCGACACCCCATGAATTCGACACACTCAGTGCCGACCCAGCCGGCGGTTGCGCTCTTTAACAATCTGGAGCCGGATCATGCATCAGGTAAGGCGCGCATAATCGGACGGGATGAGATAATTCTACAGAGATGATAGATTTCGACGCGCATCGCAACCATCCAATAGCGAACGTCGGGAGAGCACCTTGAATCCAGGAAAGATGTCGGTCACAACGCTTCGCAGGCGCATCGGTCAGGTTGCTTTGCTGTACGGCCTTTTGGCCGTCCTTTGGTTCACATTGATGGCTCTCTTCGGACCCACAGGTATTTTTGGAACGCGACTCATCCATGCCGGGTACGGCCTTGGCGCGGTTCTGTGCGTGCTGAATATTGTGGGATTTGCAGTTCTGCTCTGCGCGACGATGCTATTGCGCCGAGCGAAGCTGCCCCAAGCTTTGCGTATCCTCGGCGTGCGCCCGTGGTCCTGGTGGGCCGTCGCTGCCTCGCTGGTAGCAATCCTCGCCGCAGTGACGCTGCTCTATGCACTCGGCTACCGCGCGCAGCATCGCTCCGTCATGACCGTGATTCCCTTTGACGTCCTCGGGCCGTTTGTCGAGGAAGCCATATTTCGAGGATTTCTCTTTCTGCAACTGCGACGCTGGACTCAGCTTCCGTTCTGGGTTGCTGCAACGCTCGCCTCTGTGCCGTTTGCGCTGGAACACACCTATCAGGGCGTCACGCCGATCGCGCTTCTCGAAGTGCTTGCCGTTACCTTCTTCGGCGGCATCGCGTTGTGTTGGCTCGTCGAGCGATGGGGCACTCTTTGGTCCGCGTGGGTCCTGCATGCTGGCCTGAACTTGCTGTTTTCGCTCTTTCCGCTCGGCGCCAATGCGAGCGACAATGTGATCGGCAACATCCAGCGCCTCGTGGCCATCGCGTGCGCCCTATGGGCGACCTGGATTTTGACTAGAAAATCGGACCCGCGCGCTGACGAGGCGACCGCATAACCGATGTGAACTGAAGGACCGATGAGTGATGTGCGATGAGAATCCCGCGCAACGGCCGGACGCCGCGCGGCACTTCATAGAGAGCCCAGGTCAAAATCCGACCGTGGCGCGCCCGTAGTAGTAGCCGCTGTTGATTCGGAACGGCGAGACCATTGGATGCTGGACAGTGTCGCCTCGTCTTTGAGGGCAACCAGAGCAACCTTCGTCTTGAAGGCGGGTGAGTGGCTACGTCCAGATTTGCGAGTCATTGCTGCTCCAGGTTCTAGGCGATATCTTCAATGAGCTCCCGATCTGTCTTGGGAGCCGGCAACCGACTAGCGAACTGACATAGCCTCATTGGCGAGCGGTGCATGATTGCGGTAGGGTGGTCCATTGCTGGACGCCCCCGCACAAATCCCAGCGTGCGCGATTCACGCACTGGGCTCCCCCCTTAGGTGTTCGACGACGAACCGCCTGTCCGGCGAAGTTGGAAGAATTCGGGGTTTGCGGTAACGAGGCAGCGGCGATCTTCGTGATCCGTTCCCACGTCATGCTGGTCTACTGACTGCGACGCCGGAGCGTGCGCCGCCATAGGACGGTAACGTACATTGAGCACTTCCTCGATGGCGCACCCCTCCTAAGACGCGCCACTGTTCGGATGAGACAGCAGATCCTTCTCACTCGGAATGCCAAGCAGCAGCGCATGCATCAGCCCACTATCGCGCACGTAAACTAATAATCGGAGTCATACAGGATCTCCAGCACAACCATGATCCGATTGCCGCGGCGCCTCGTTTGCGCAACGGACGCGACGGATCCCGGAGCGCATCGCGATGCCGCCCGCACTCTCGGACTCGCATGCCGCCCTCCACCAATGACGAGCGGCCGGGCGCCAGATCGACACTGCCACGGAACGAATCGCTGCAGGTTCCGCGTGCGTCGGGCCGCGCAGGACCCTGCTCCCCTGATCCGCGTTTCGCCGCCTTGGGGAGTGTACGAGCGGCGCATCCTCTATACTGATAGGGTTCGACGCGGCAGAAATATTCGAGGCCAACCCATTGAAAACACTAATGCCAGCGTTGCTGGATACGCTCACTGACACGGCGCGCGCCAATCCGCGGCACCGCACCCACCACACTCTGCATCCCTCGCTTGAGGCACCCGTCCAACGCCTCGCCATCGCCATGGAACCTGAGACGTACGTGCGGCCTCATCGTCACCCGCAGACCTGGGAACTGCTCATCCCCCTACGCGGAAGATTCCTGTTCACGGCCTTCGATGAGCACGGCACCGTACGCTCGCGTCATCTGCTCGGGGGCGCCGACGGGCTCGCGGCATTCGAGTTCGAGGCCGGAACGTGGCACACGGTCACCTCTCTGGAGCCGGGCAGCATCATCTTCGAGGTCAAAGAGGGTCCGTACGTCCCGGTTCCGACCTGCGACTTGGCCGCGTGGTCAGCGCCCGAGGGTACTGCACAGGCGGCCCACTTCGTGGCCGAGCAACATGCCGAGGCGGTACGACTGACGCAGGCCGCGAAGCGCCCGGCCTGAGCGGGGAGGCCGGCTCCGCGCTCGCCGCTGGGACATCCCGAGCCGCACGCCCTTCGGGCAGGGCTTCCTGGGATCGAGCCCCTGGGCGCGCATCTGCGCGGCCACCTGGCGGCTCTGGCGCCGCGGGTAGCGGCGCAGCCGGGTGAGCTTCAGCTGCAAGGCCTTCGGGGCGCGCAGGGTGCGCACCGCCGGCCCTGTAAGCCCTCGGTGCGGCGCAGCTTGACGCGTCCCAAGCCCGGCAGATCCACAAAGGCCCACCGGGGGGTGGCTTCCCGCTCGACCTGCGCCCGGCGCTGATCGAGGATGAAGCGCACGCGCTCTGCTCCCCCTCGGCGCCGAAAACGCGGATAGCGGGCCCGGCGGGCAAAGAAATTTTGGAACGCCCCGCTCCTGATCGCGCAGTACCTGATTGAACGGCTCCCGAGGGAGCTCGGCGAGCCAGTGGGTCTCAGGCGCCTGGCGCACTGCCGTGAACTCTCGCGATAGCGCGATCCAGTTCAGGCGCGTCTGATCGGCTTGATAGGCACTCGTGCGCCGCGCTAGGCCCCAGTTCCACACGAAGCGCGAGGCACCGAAGAGTCGGCCCAGCACACGCCGCTGCCGTGCGCTCGGGTAGCAGCGCAGGCGGCGGGCTCGCTCGCGGGTCGTCGGCTCGGCCCTGCGCGCATGGACTGCCTTTCAGCACAAAATGTCAACGGGCGGGGCACGACTTCCAACAGCCGTCCGACGTCCTGCTACGCGCCCTGACACGACGTCATCACCGACGTCATGTCAGGACGCTGCGCAAATGACTTGAACTGACGGGGTCGCGAGCGTCCGTGCTCTCTTCGCAGTAAGGCATCGCAGCACCCGCAGACAGAGCGCCAACGATGCGAGGCATTCAAGCCCATCGGGGATGGAAACTTCCAATGCGTCGAATGCCGCGCCCTCCTCGATGACGTGGGCGATCTGCCGTGACCGGCTCGTGACGTCGATCTGAGCTTGCCACTCAGTTTGCGCGGCGGGCGATCGGGAGCGACGTCATGGCGCGTGCAACGCCCTGGGTACTCGAGGTGCACGCCATCGGTCGCAATCCGACTGCAGGTGTGTGAGAGGTCTGTTGCGCGCTCTGGCGGAATCGCCCACAGGCGCCACGGCGCGAGGGGATGAGTCAATCCTGCCGGCTCCAGTGCGTCTGCGAGATCGGAACGTCTCAGGCGTTCCCGCCGTCGACCACCTCGGCCCGGACCCCGAGTTCCTCGCGGATGAAGTCCCGCAGGACTTGCGCGCTGAACGTGAATCCCGGCTGTCCGCGACGCTCATCGACGGCCAGCCATACCGCAATCACTTCATCAAGATTGAGGCCGAGCACCGTCAGGCACAGCGCGGTCTCGCCATTCCCGGCGAGCCAATAGCTGTGTTGCGTCGCACCCTGGCAGCGCCATGTGAAGCACGGCTGCGCCAGCTCGGCGCGAACTGCATCGGCATCGGGAACGTTCTGCAGGAGGCGGGCCATGGCCGCCGCGTCGGAAATGCGCGCACGGAGCGATAGAATCCTGACATCGTCCATTCGACGAGGTCTCCGGCGTTTCTGGCAATTCGGCTATGGGGCCGACGCCACGGCACCAGGCACGAACGTCTGGTCGCCTCACCGCGGAAGGCGCACCGCCCCTGGCCGTTCAGGCGAGGGGCGGTGCACATTCAAGCGAGCGTAATCAGTAGCGACGCGAGCCGCCACCGCGGTAGCCGCCGCCACCGCCGCCGCCCGAGCGCTCACGCTCCTGGGCTTCGTTGACCTTCAGGGCGCGCCCGTCGAAGTCCTTGCCATTCAGCGCCTGCATGGCGCGCGAGGCATCGGCGCTCGACATCTCCACGAAGCCGAACCCGCGCGGACGACCCGTGTCGCGATCCGAGATCAGAGAGATCTTCTCGACGGTCCCGTGCTGCGAGAACAGCTCACGGACGGCCTCTTCGGTCGCCGTGAAGGGGAGATTTCCAACATAGAGCTTAGTCACTAGAAAATACTCACGATAGAAACGAAGGGAAAGGCAGATACGACTGCCCCTTGGTTCGCGAAACTTTGCGAGGGTGGCAGACAAGGCCAGAATCGCGCCGGGCGGCGCCACAGGCCGAGACAGACAAGCCGAAAAGGATACGAGCCGAAAGGCAGCGTACACGAGTTTACAGGGTGATGCCGAACTTTCGGTGGGCCCCGCCTGGAACGCCTCGGGCAGGCCTGAACCTGCGGCCCGGTCGCGACCGTCCGGGATCTTAGCCCGCCGGGCCACGGCAACCCCCGGGGATGGGGCGAGGATTGTCCGTATTGCCCGGTGGTGCTTACCCGCTATGGTTCGCCCGAGCGCTCACGTAGCGACCGGAGGCGACCCATGGACCCCGCCCTGAAGACCCAGATCCTCTCCCTGCTCGATCGGCACCGTACGATGAGCCTCGCCACGGTGCGCCCCGACGGGTGGCCGCAGGCCACGACGGTCGGCTTCGCGCATGACGGCCTGACGCTCTACCTTCTCCGCGGTCCGAACAGCCAGAAGACGGCGGCCCGCGCAAACGGGACGCCCTGCCCGCTCCTCTGCCCGATCCGGACGCGCTCTGCATCTTCCGCCTCACCCCGTACGTGATCTCCGATCTCCATGATTCGAAAGGGTTCAGGCACGCCGAGCTCGTGCGCTGCTGATCGCGTCGGGTCCATCCATGCCCTATCAAACCCACTCGCAACTCCCGCCGGCCGTGCGCAGCTACCTGCCCGGGCACGCCCAGGTCATCTTTCGCCAGGCCTTCAACCCGACGTTCCACGCCCATCCGGGGGCATCGCGCCAGGAGGAGATCGCGCGACGCATCGCCTGGGCTGCGGTCAAGCGCCGCTACGTCAAGAGCGAGCCGCGATGGACTGTACGCCTCTGAACCCTGCCGCTGAAACCCGCAACGGGCTTGTGGGCCCCGAAGGGCTCGGCGCGCCCTCGCGCATACCGCTGATCGTGCGGGTGATCTACGGCACGAGCGAAGGACAGACCGAGAAGATTGCCCAATTTCTCGCCGAGCGCCTCGCCGAGCGAGGCCACCGCCTCGAGCTGATCGCCGCGGGACGGGATTGCGGCACGCCGGAACCGCAGCGCTTCGATGCCATCGTGATCGCCGCCTCGGTCCACGCCGGGCGTTATCAGCCGGCCGTCACCGAATATGTCCGCCAGCACCTTCGCGACATCGACTCGCGCCCCAATGCCTTTCTATCGGTCTCGCTGTCCGCCGCCAGCCCGGTGGCGAGCGACCTCGAGGGACTGAAGCGATGCGTCGAGACCTTCAGCCGCGAGACCGGCTGGACCCCACGCATCGTTCATCATGCGGCCGGCGCACTGCGCTACCGCGCCTATTCGCTCATCAAGCGCTGGGCACTGCGTGCCATCGCGCGCCGTCGGGGTGCGCCGACCGACACCCGCCGGGACCATGAGCTGACGGACTGGGTGAATCTGGCGCGGTTCTGCACAGTCCTCGACCAGTCCTTCACCCGCGCACGCACCGCGGACCGCTGAGGTCCCCGCCCTACCAGGGGACGACGCGCCCGAGATAGTCAAGGTACTGCAGCCCTGGACGGGGCCGCGCCGCGAGCAGCGTGTCGACCACATTGGGCACACTCTCCTCGATGGTCAGGCGCGCATCGGCACCGCCCAGATCGGTCCGAACCCAACCGGGCGCCATGAGCACCATCGCGCGCCGCTCCGTCGCGTGGCGTGCCGCGAAGCTGCGCATGAGCATGTTGAGTGCCGCCTTGCTACCGCGATACAGCTCCCGTTGGCCATTCGTATTATTCGCGACGCTGCCTTGTCCGGACGACATGACCCCGATGAGCCCGTCCTCGGCCACCAGGTCGCAGAAGCGCTCCACGGCGCGCATCGGTCCCAGTGCGTTCGTCACCATCACGCGCACGAACTCCGCGGTGGACACCTCACCGATCGTCTCGCGCGGATCGTTGGTCACCCCGGCATTGACGAACAGCAGGTCGAGCCTCCGACCGGCGAGCCGCGCGCGCAATCGGGTCATCTGTTCCTCGAGCGTCACATCGAGCGTCTCGATCTGCACCCGACCGGGGACACGCTCGGCAAGGGCATGGAGCGCGGTGTGCGCGCTTGCACGCACCGTTCCAATGACGTCCCAGTCGCGCTTGAGAAACTCCTCGGCCATCGCGCAGCCCAGACCGCGCGACGCGCCGATGAGCAATACGCTGTGGCGTACCCGTTGGTTCGATGCCATCGCTGTACCTCACAGCCGCAGTGAAAGTTCGCCGCCGTCCGCCACCGCCAGGGAGCGGTAGCCGCTGGTCGGAGCGCGCACCCGGGCGAGATACTCCGGACTCCAGCCGGCGTTGTCGGCCAGCAGCACCGATCCGCTACGCAGCCGGGGCTCGAGCAACCCGAGCACCTGCGCATAGAGTGATTTCGCGCCGTCGAGAAACAACAGATCGATCGACTCCGGCAGCGCCTCGGTGAGCGTTTCGAGGGCATCGCCGGGGCGGATGTCGACCAGGTCCGCGAGCCCTGCGGCGGCAATATTGGCGCGCG
>JAPTUI010000398.1:0-2769 GCA_028067895.1 Pseudomonadota bacterium
GAGTAGCACGCTGAGGAGTATTCCCGGCGCACCAACTAACACAAAGCAGAGCCTCCAGGAGGCCAAGCTGCCGACCAAGGGTAGGGAAACGGGCGGCAAATTCTGGATGTAATGCACGAGTGGTCCGAAAAATAGGAACGATGCGCCCGCGCCGAGAAAGGTTCCCGCCATGAACAGGCTGATGGCACGCGATTGGCGCGCTCGTCCGAAAAAGTCGCCGATAAGCGATACCGAGGCCGGCGCAACGGCTGCCTCACCGATGCCGACGCCCAGACGGGTGATGAACAGGGGGATGTAGCTCGCCACCAGCGCCCCAGTTGTGGTCATTGCACACCAGATGGCGACACCGACGGCAAGGATAAGTCGGCGGTTGAAACGATCGGCGAGCCAGCCGAGAGGAATGCCTAAGAGGGCATAAAAGACCACGAATGCCGGACCGAGCAGCAGCCCCATCTGGAAGTCGTTGATGTGAAGATCGTGTTCGAGGGGATGAACCAGAAGACTGGGCAAGAACCGATCGAGGTAAGAAACGATTTGCGTCAGAGTGAGCAGGATCGTCACGTACCAGGCGTAGCGGGTCGAACGTTCGGGCAGCGAAGCTGGGCGGGGATCTGTCATGCGAACGGTCCGGCGCCGGGCAGTTGCCTAGAGTCGGCGCGCGCGTCTCCCTGGGCTGAGGTGTATGGCGCAGGCGGATTCACTTGGCGTGGATCGCGCGGGGTCGCCACGCATAGTGATCCGCACCGGCGTGTGGCGCGCGCGCCGAAAAAATCTTGATAGGATGTGCCTCGTGTGAACATTACACGATGTGCGCCAGGTTGCCTGAAATGCCTACGTGTACAAGCGAGCCCGGTAATACTCGGCCTCTTCTTGGCACGATTCGTGCGGTAACGTACGTAGTGCCGGACCTGGATCAAATCGAGGCGGCGTATGTGCGGCTCCTCGGTTACCGGATTGTCGAGCGCTCTCGGGTTGCGCAGATCCAGGCGCTCGCCTGGGGGGCGCCCGAGGCCACGCAACGACGGATGTTGACGCTGGGTCCGGCGAGCGGTGAGCGCGTTTACCTGCGCTTTATTGAAGGCATGGAGGCGAGGGGTTGGACGGCGTTGACGACTTTTGGCTGGAATGCCACGGAATTCGTCGTGCGGGACGTCGATTTGCTCGCCGAGCGGCTCGCCGTGGGGCCATTTGAGATCATCGGACCGCCGAAGCCACTGGGTCGCTTTCCCATGATTCGCGCCATGCAGGCACTCGGACCGGCAGGCGAATGCTGCTACTTCACACAGGTGGGCGCGGGATCCGGGCTTGAACTCGCCGAGGCGCGCTCGTTTGTCGGACGGGTATTTATCGTCGTCGCAGCAGGAGCGGAAGTGGGCACGCTGTTCGAGCCCTATGCGCGCTTCGCGAATAAGCAGGAGGCGCCGGTCGCGACCGCCGTGCAAGTGATATCCCGAGCACACGGACTGCCACCGGAAACGCTGCACCGGCATGGTCTCGTGCGTCTGCCCGGCGGAACGCTTATCGAACTCGACCAATACCCGGTCTCGGCGGGCATCCGTCCGACAGTCTCGGGTGCGCTCGCGGTCGGTATGGCGATCGTCACCTTCGAGGTTGAAGCGCTGGACGGGTGGCCGTTGCTTGCGCCTGCGGCACGCTGCGGGCTGCCCGGTGCCGCGGGTCGCGCGGGGTGCCTGCGGGGCGCGGCGGGTGAGCTGATTGAGCTGCTCGAGATCGGGGCAGGATGATTGCACGGTCGGTCTGCGTGGCGCGGTAGTGGACGTGCGTTGCAACGACATCTCGCTTCAGAGGTTAACGGCCGGGGGAGGCATGATCGGCGCGCCTCGCATCTTCGGTCACCTCGTGCCGAATCGCCCGCGCTGCGGTGACGCCGGGACAGACGTGTGGCCGCGCGCGCGTGCAGTCGATCCGGCGCTGCAACGCGAGCTGCCCGATGCTCGGTCGCCGCCCCCCCCGCACATCGGCGCATGGTTGAGAGCATGGCGTCCATGTGGAAATCCGCGGACATCGCATGCTTACGCCCGCCGATGAGAGCGAAAGCCGAGGGGTAGGCCCGCCAGGGTGCTGAACCCATAGAGCGGCTCCTCAGGCAGTGCGGCAGCGAGGATCTTGCGGACATCGAACAGCGCCTCGAGATCGATGCCGGTATCAAGGCCCATCGCGCTCAACATAAAGCACATATCCTCGGTCACCACATTGCCGGAGGCGCCTGGGGCAAACGGGCAGCCGCCAAGCCCGGCGAGCGAGCTGTCGAAGGTCGTAATCCCCTCACCGAGGGCAGCCAGCACATTGGCAAGACCCAGGCCCCGGGTGTTGTGCAGATGAATTCCCGTGAGCGCATCGGTTCCCACCGCTGCGCGCACGACGCGGATGAGCGAACGGACGGAGGCGGGATTCGCATACCCGGAAGTGTCCGCCAGGCCCACCTCGTCACAGCCGGCCCGCATCAGCTGTTCGGCCAGACTAACAACGCGCTCAACGGGCACGGCGCCCTCCAGAGTACAGCCAAACGCAGTCGACAGTGAGCCCTCGAAGTGCGGCCGGTGCGCCTCGGGAATGGCGCGCACCAGCTCACCGATTGCGCACGCTTCGCTGATGATCTGCGCGTGGGTGCGGCGCAGATTGCGCAGGCTATGTGTTTCGCTGACGGAACAGGGCAGGGTGATCTTGTGTGCGCCGGCGGCGATGGCGGCCCGCGCACCATGCAGATTGGGCGCCAGCACGGCGACCGTCAGCCCGGGAATCGTGGCC
>JAPTUI010000398.1:2779-10406 GCA_028067895.1 Pseudomonadota bacterium
TGGCGTGCGAGATGAGAAGCCGGTCTCTTGCCCGGGAGAGCGCGACAAAGAACAGGCACTCTTCTTCTTCGGCCTGGGTGTCTCTTCGATTTCCATCGTCTTCAATCATCCCGGTTGGGCAAGGACAACGCTCCCAACGGTTGGAGGTGGGAAACCCGGCGACCGTCAGCCCGGGAATCGTGGCCGCGAAGCGCACGAGTTCCGCGGTGTCGGCGAGTTGCGGCAGCACTTTGCTCGGAACGAAGCTGCCTACTTCGATCTCACGGACTCCGGCGGCGGCTTCGGCGCGAATCCACTCCTTTTTCACGTGAGTGGGAACGATCGACTGGATGCTCTGCAGGCCGTCGCGCAGTCCCACCTCACTCACCAGGATCGCTCGATCGCCCATGGCGCTCTTGTCCTGAGGACAAACGTAAATGTATTAGTAATATACCAAAAGAGTGCTTGATGTGTAATACTAAATTGGCAAGGCTCGATAGCGATATGGAACGAGTAGCTTTGGGGGAATAATGCCGGATAGAGATGATCTGCCGCTGACCGGACTCCGTGTGGTCGAGTTCACTCACATGGTAATGGGTCCCACTATCGGTCTCATTCTTGCCGATTTGGGTGCCGATGTGACGCGCATCGAGCCGACCGGTGGCGACCGCACTCGCGCGCTGAGCGGGTCAGGTGCCGGTTACTTCGCAATGTACAACAGAAACAAGCGAAGTGTCTGCCTCGATTTGAAATCAGCGCCGGGCGTGCAGCTCGCGCGGCGTCTGGCTTCTTGCGCGGATGTGCTCGTGGAGAATTTCCGGCCGGGGGTTCTGGAGAGGCTGGGTCTCGGCTACGATGCGCTTGCGCCGGACAATCCAGGCCTGATTTACTGCTCCGCGAAGGGATTCCTCAGCGGGCCGTACGAAAACCGGGTGGCGCTCGATGAGGTGGCACAGATGATGGGCGGACTCGCCTATATGACCGGTCCAACGGGGCGTCCGTTGCGCGCAGGAGCCTCCGTGATCGATGTGACCGGTGGCATGTTCGGTGTGATCGGCATCCTTGCCTTGCTCGAACGCCGCCATCGCAGCGGGGTCGGGGGACGGGTCAACTGTTCCCTGTTCGAGACCACCGCGTTTCTGGTCGGCCAACACATGGCACAGCTGGCCGTCACCGGCAAACCGGCGGCGCCGATGCCGGAGCGCGTGTCCGCCTGGGCAATCTATGATGTATTCGATACCGTGGATGCTCAGCAGATCTTCGTCGCGGTCGTCAGTGATGCGCAATGGCGCTCGTTCTGCTCGACGTTCAAGCTTATCGAGTTCGAATTAGACCCCGACCTGCAGACGAACAACGATCGCATCGCACAGCGAGACCGCATCCTGCCGGCGATCCGCGCGCTGTTTGCGTCGCGCGCGCGGGATGAGCTGCTGGCGCAACTGGAGGGTATCGGGGTGCCGGCGGCAAAAATAGGCCGGCCCGAGGACCTTTTCGCCGATGAGCAGCTGAACGCAAATGAGGGTCTGGTGGAGGTGACGTTGCCGGGGGGTGGTGCGGCGCGGCTGCCGGCTCTGCCTGTGGAGCTCGATGGACGTCGCTGCGGGCTCAGGTTGGACCTGCGGCAAGCGGGAGAGGATTCGCGCGACGTGCTGGGGAAGGTCGGAGTCTCCGAGGAGGAACTCGCCGCGCTGCAAAGGGACGGAGTCGTCGCATGACTTGCAGCCTCAGTGTTGCAGGTCGAGGCGTAGCTGATAGCGATCGGACCGGTAATGGGCTACGGTCAGAAGCAGCGGGCTACCGGCGGCATCGAAAACCAGGCGAGTAACGCGCAGAATTGCTGAACGGGGCTCCACGGCGAGAGAACGGCACAGCAGCGGGTCGGCGAGCATTGCCACCACCGTTTGGCTCGCTTTGCCAAGTCGATAGCCGGCATTCTTGATCACTTTCAGTATCGGGGTGTGGGCGAGTGCCTGGCGGGTCACGTACTTCGAGAGCGTCACGGGCACGTAGCTGACGATATATCCGAGCGGCTCGTTGTTCAGATAGCGGATGCGGACTGCGCGTAGGACTTTCTCTCCAGTGGGCAGACCCATAGTCTCGGCGACCCACGCATTCGCCTCTTCCTGCTTCAACGTCAAAATGCGGACCCGTGTCGCGCGACCGAAGTGGATCAGCGAATCAACGGCCTGATCCATATTGGCTTCAATTGGCTTCACGGGTGGCCGGTAGACGACCGTGGTGCCAACGCGACGCTTGCGCGCGACGAACCGATCTTGAGCAAGCTCCGCAAGTGCGCGCCGCGCGGTGATTCGAGAGACCGCGTATGCATGGGAGACCTCCTTCTCCGTCCCAAGCACGGAGCCGAAAGCCCGCTGCCCGGAGAGAATCTCATCACGCAGCTGCAAGAAAATCTGATGATAAAGGGGAACTGCCGCCGATCTATCCAGTGCGCTCACGCGTTTAGCACCTGTTCGCATTCTTTGTTGCACGAGGTCTAGGCCGATTACGGAATCAATCACCGATCGCAAGTAACGTTCCGGGCCAACTGCATCCTGGAGTTTGCGCCGAGCCGATATTGTAAGGCAATACGTCTCGAGCTGCGAGAGCCCTGCAGTTCGACCCTGGCGCGGCGCTGTAACCGATGGCGATGCCGCCGGCGGTGGTTATTGGGAAGTTCGCGAGAAATGTCACAGGTCTATATCAAAACGGATTGCGCCGCGATAGAATGCGTGCGAAGTGGTGCGGACCTGTGGGCCATGCCGAACACCTTGTTCGAGAAAATATGGAACGAACATCTGATTGCCGAGGTCGACGGCGGGGACCTTCTTCTCGTTGACAGAGTGCTTCTTCATGAGCGTACCGGCGGCGTGGCGCTGCAGAGTCTGCGCGCCCGTGGCCATGCCCTGGCTGCTCCGGCACAGGTCTTCGCCACGATGGATCATGTGGTTGATACCCGGCCCGGGCGAAGCGCGCGCATCGGTGCGAGTTTTGGCGCCCCGTTTATCGAGGTGACCCGTCGGGAAGCGCATGCGGCCGGCATTCGTCTGTTCGATGTGGATGACGCGCAGCAAGGCATCGTGCACGTGATCAGTCCGGAGCTCGGGATCGTCCTTCCGGGCCTGACGCTCGTATGCCCGGACAGTCACACTGGGACGCAGGGTGCCTTTGGCGCATTGGCGTGGGGAATTGGCTCGACTGAGGCCGAGCATGCTCTTGCGACTCAGACTCTCAGAGTGAAGAAGCCGCGTGTGCTGCGCGTGCAGATTGATGGTGTGCTGAGTGTCGCGGTGACGGCCAAGGATCTCGCGCTGCATCTGATCGCGACGCACGGCGCGGCGGGCGGCAAGGGAGCCGTGGTGGAATTCGCCGGTCCGGCGGTCAGGGCGCTCGACATTGAGGCACGAATGACGCTTTGTAACATGGCGACGGAGTTCTCGGCGTTCGCCGCCATCATCGCGCCGGATGAGCGCACGTTCGCGTACCTGCGTGGCCGGCCGCTTGCCCCGACCGGCGCGGCTCTCGAGCGGGCTGTGAAGCACTGGCGGAGCCTGCATAGCGATGCCGGCGCCCGTTTTGACGGCGAGATTCGGCTTGACGCATCGGCGGTACGGCCGATGGTGACGTGGGGAACGAATCCGCAGGATGCCGTGCCGATCGAGGCGGTGGTTCCGCCATTCACGGCAAGGAGTGGGCATGAGAGTGCAGCTGCATACGAGCGCGCGATCCGTTACATGGGGCTTCAGCCGGGCGCGCCGATGCGAGGCCTGCCAGTCGATGGCGCATTCATTGGGGCATGCACCAATAGCCGGTTGAGCGATTTGCGGCGCGCGGCACGGATTCTAGAGGGACGCAAGGTCGCCGCGGGCGTACGAGCGATTTGCGTGCCTGGCTCGAGTGAGGTGAAACGTCGGGCGGAAGCCGACGGGCTTGCTGACATCTTCATCCGCGCGGGATTCGAATGGCGCGAGTCCGGCTGCTCAATGTGCTTTTTTGCCGGCGGCGAGCATTTCGCGCCGGGACAGCGAATCATCAGTTCTACGAACAGAAATTTCGAGGGCCGTCAGGGGCCGCAAACACGCACCCACTTGGCGAGCCCAGAGACGGTTGCGGCTTCCGCCATCAGCGGGCACATTGCCAGCGTCGATGAACTTGGGAGTTGACCCATGCCGGAACCCTTTCATAATCTGACGGCGGTGGCACTCGTTTTGCTCCGCGACAACATAGACACTGACGCGATCCTACCGTCGCGCGAGATTCGCTCCGTAACAAAAGTGGGGCTTGCCGCGGGATTGTTCGCGAATTGGCGCTATCTGAAGTCCGAGGAGCGTGTGCCGGACCCGACGTTCGTTCTGAATGATCCGGCATACCACGGCGCGCAGATCCTGATCGCTGGCGAGAATTTCGGCTGTGGGTCGAGCCGCGAGCAGGCGGTATGGGCGCTGCATGAGTACGGCGTGCGGACGGTGCTGGCGAGCTCGTTCAATGCGATTTTCTATCGAAACTGCCTGCGCAACGGGATTCTTCCCGGTCAGCTGGAGCGCGTCGCGCTTGAGCAGATCGCCCGATGGGTGACGCGGGACCCGCAGGGCAACCGGATAGAGATTGATCTGTCACGATGCACAGTACACGCAGCGGATCGGGAGTGGACCTTCCAGATCGAGCAGGATGCACGCGATGGTTTGCTCGAGGGAATGGATGAAATCGAGCGGACCTTGAAGTTCAGCGAACAAATCACGGCATTTCGCAATGCGGACGTAGTGTTGCGCCCATGGGTTTACGGGCTCGATCTACCGTAAGACGGCCAGTTGGCTGCCGAGTCCGTGTCTTCGTGCCATTGAGGAATCCCGAGAGGACATGATGAGCCAGAAATTCGATTTAGTTATCCGCAACGTCCGAGTGGTCCGCCCGAACGCTCAGGACGTTCCGCTGCAACAGATCGCCGTCAAGGACGGCCTGTTCACGCTGATCGCGCCCGAAATTGATGTGTCAGCGGCCGCTGTCGTGACCGATGCGCGCGGGATGTTGGGTTTTCCCGGACTCGTGGATGCGCACATGCACACCGGTATCTACAGCCCACTCGCAGAGGATGCGGTCAGCGAAAGCCGCGCAGCGGCGCAGGGTGGAGTGACCTCGAGCCTGAACTACATGCGCTCGGGGCAGTATTACCTGAACAAAGGGGGTGCGTACGCGAAGCTGTTTCCGGAAATTCTGGAGGTGTCCAAGGGTCGGTTCCATGTCGATTATGCCTACCATCTGGCGCCGATGGATGCCCGCCAGATCGGTGAGATCGACATGTTGATCGAGAAGTACGGCGTGACTTCATTCAAGATATTCATGTTCTATGGGGGTTATGGCCTGCATGGTGCGTCGGGCCGCCAGCACGAATTTCTCATGATCGGTCCGGACGAGAAATACGATATCGCGCACTTCGAATTTGTCATGCGCGGTATCAAGAGAGCCTGGGAGAAGTTTCCACAACACCGGCCATACATCAGTCTGAGCATGCACTGTGAAACTGCCGAGATCATGGCGGCGTATACGCGCATCGTGCAGAGCGAGGGGCGATTGTCGGGGCTCAGAGCGTACAGTGCGGCCCGCCCGCCGCATTCCGAAGGGCTTGCGATCGTGATCGCCTCGTACTTAGCTCAAGAGACCGAGTGCCTGAATATCAATCTGCTGCATTTATCGTCCCGCAAGGCAGTGCAGGCCGCGTTGGCGATGCAGAGCGTGTTTCCGCAGATCAATTTCCGTCGCGAAGTGACCATTGCGCACTTGTGCATCGATTACGATGTCAAAACGGGGGTCCTCGCCAAGGTCAATCCGCCCATCCGGTCGCGGGAAGACGTCGAGTATCTCTGGGAGACGTTGCTCGATGGGAAAATCGACTGGGTGTGCAGTGATCACGCGTGCTGCCGTCATGAGCTGAAGACTGACGGGAGGGACGCGGACAATGTCTTTCTGGCCAAGAGTGGATTTGGCGGGACGGAATATCTGCTGTCGGCTCTGATGACCGAAGGGCGCAAGCGCGGGCTTTCCTATAACCGGATGGCACAGCTGACGTCGTGGAATCCCGCGCAGAGGTTTGGCTTGGCGGGGAAAGGCGACATTGCCCCGGGGTTCGATGCGGATCTGGTTCTGGTGGATCCCGAGCGCTCGTTCGTGGTGCGGGCGAAGGAATCCGAATCCCGGCAGGGCTACACGCCGTTTGAGGGTCTTGAGCTCACTGGTAAGGTCTGTACCACTTACCTGCGTGGCCAGTGCATTTACGACCGCGGACAGATCGTGGGCGAGCCGATCGGTAAGTACCTGCATCGCCCCTATCGGGCGTAGCCTGTGGGAGGGCTTGCAGTGTGGCGCGGTCTCATGCGAGCACTGCTCCGGTGCGCAGGACCTTGCGGGTATGGCGATGGCGGGTCACCTGGGTAGCGTATTGACCGAGTCCGCTCGCCCAGCACCATTTCGTCGCGGCTGGCTTGGCGAGCAGACCGATCCCGCGATGGGGGACTGCCGGAGCATGAGGCTTCGTATGCGCGGGCCCACAGGTCATGGCTCAGGTTCACTCGCGCGGCTGTGCCGTCGGCAGATCGGCTCTCAGGCCCCGATCGAGCTGCCCGTGCGCGAACGCATCCAACGCCGCCGCATCTGCCGCGCTCTGGTACAGTCCCTCCACTGGATTGTTTGCACGGGCCTCGCGAAGCGCTTGAATCCGAACGGAAATCCTCTTGGTATCCCTGCGGGTTACCGACCCATGTCCTCCCTGTCGTCCTGCTCCTCATCAGGTACTTGCATCTCATGAGGATGGGTGTTTCGGGATCCGAGTTTCCGATAGGCGGTCTTCAGATCGATGGCAATTCGCTCGAAATGAGCTCGAATTTGCTTCGCCTGATGCGCGTTGCCCCGCGCGAGCGCGGTCGCAAACGGACCGCGGGTGACCTTGTCGAGAAGAGCTATATGCGCGTCGCGTAAAAAGGGAAGCGCGACATCAATTCGAAAACCACCCCGTCTCGCGCCCGACACCTGCGCAAGTCGCAGCAGGTCCATGGCATCCTTCTCTCCCTTGCGGCTCCCCTGACGATCCGCGAACGCCTCGAGCTTCAAAACGGTCAGGTGTTCGATACCGCCTACACGAATCTCACCGTACTTCTGCGCGTGTGCCGACGCCTCATCATATGGCACGAGGAGCGCTGACTGGCGTTCAGTATAGATGTCGAACTCGAATCCATTCTTGACCATCAGGTGCTTGCTCGAACGCCGGTTGGACGTGACCTCCTCGACATCTCGAAGATCGGCCATATCGGCGAGCGAAATGAGGAAATCGGCATCGTGCGTGGCCTCTGCGAACGGGGCGGCGGACGCGGTGTTGATGGCGTGCAGATATACGGCAATGCCGCCGATGAAGATCACTCCCTCCGGGAATTCACGCGCGACCTCACTGCAGGTGGAAAGCAGGCTTTGAAAGTCCGAGCGCTCAGCATTCATCGCAGTCCCCTCTTGGCGGAATCCATAATATCCGTTAGTATAACGAAATTATGGCTATGCCCATTTTTTTTCCGCCTCCCCGCTATGAAATCGCTCCCGGACGTGCGCGCGCGAGGCTCTACCGGCTCCACGAGCTCTGCACCGCGGCCGGCGTGCCGTGCCGCGCCTC
>JAPTUI010000670.1 GCA_028067895.1 Pseudomonadota bacterium
TGCGACTGTTCCGCCATCTCGTGCCGGCTCAGCCGCCCTTTGTGTATACGTAGCCTTCCCTCGTAATCCCAGGCCCATCAGCCACTTATGCCGCAACGTCGCCCCAACGCCGGGAAACTCGCGCTAGCCGCCGAACAGTTCACTGCGTGCCGCGCACAGCCTCCCCAACCTCAGTACCTGGGCGAGCGCCCCTCTTTGGCCGGTGACGGTAGCCCAGCCCGCACTGCGATCCGAGGAGGCTGCAGCGCAGAAGAACGGACCATGGCACGGGCGCCAGGGGTTCAGCGCCCCGTAGCCCCCGCAGGCAGGTGAAAATCTGCCAATTGCGGCGGGTGGACGGGCTTTTCTCTTGACGCACGCCTGCCGGAAGCCAGCTGTAGGGGACAGCCTGGATCCGATAGACCCACGGTATCCCTTTCAGCGCACCCGGTCCCCGGTCGACGAACGGGAACATGTATTCCCAGCCGATCTTTCCCGCCGGGGTCACCTGGAAGAACCGGCCCCAGATTCCCTCCTCGATCAGCGTGTTCCCGTTCGGAAGCCGCTCGGCGCTGCCGAGGAACCGACTGAAGAACGTACGCTTCGTGCCGATGTATTGCCAAACCACCTCCCAGCTGACCGAATTGACCTCGAGCACGGGCGAGCCGGACGCCGCGCCCAGTGATTGGGGCCGAGGGCGTGCATGGCGTTCATGTGCAGGTAATCCACCGACGCGGCTTCGCGCGACCACCAGCGAGGTCTGCACCGCGATCTCCCCCTTGATGCCGCAGTTGCCTGCGCCACCCGGCGCCGACACAGCCCAGCGCAGCCCGCCTCAGCCTGCCGGCTCGGCGGAGCGCACCATGCCGGGGCGCGTTTCCCGCAGGCCCAAACAAAGGAAAAATCCCAGGGATGCGGCCCCGATCGGCAGCCACAGGATGTCCTGGATGCCGAAATGCGCGGCAATCTGGCCACCGATAATGGGCGCGAGACCACCGCCGAACAGCTCTCCGACCGCGATGACGAGCCCCGAGGCAGTCGCCATCATTGCCGACGGCACCGATTCGGCACAGACCGGCCCCACGGTCAGGGTAATCAAAGCGTTATTGAAGAAGTGCACAGCGAACAGGCTGGCGAACAGCGCGGCAATCGATGCGCCCGAGAGCGACTGCAGACACAGCAGCGCAAGCACTGTGCCGACCGTGGATAGGATCATGACGAGCTTACGGCCGAGGCGGTCCGACAGCCACGGCAGTATCAGGGTTCCGGCCATGGACCCGAAGCCGATGGCCGACATAACGTCGCTCATCTGTCCGAACGTGAGATGCAGGTGATCGAGGAGATAGTTCGGCATCAGTGCGCTCGTGATCACGAGGCTGGTCAGCCAGCACAGCATGCCGAGCATCAGCAGGCGCACGTTTCGGTAGCCGAGAACAGTGCGCCAATCGGCCAGCGGATTGCCTCCGGCGGCGCGGACCGGCGGAGCGGCACCGCCGATGACTCGCCACGTGAACCAGGCCAGAAGCAGCGCCGGAACAATGAAAATCAGGAAAATCAGGCGCCACTCGATGTGCCGCAGGAGCCAGGCGACCAGCAAGGGCGACAGCCCCAGGCCGAACAGCGTGAGTGTCATCTGCTGGATGCCGATATTACGGCCGTGGTGTCCGGGAGCCGACGCTTCGAGTGTCGCCGAGATACTAGCCGGCGTATAGGCACCATCGACAAATCCCATGACCATGCGCACGGCCACCAGCCCGGCAAGGCTCGCCGCGAGCCCGTTGGCGCCAATCAGCAGCGCAAAGGCCACCAAGGCGCCTGTCAACACCCTGCGCCGACCGACATGGTCGGACAGGTTGCCCATGATGAGCGCCGCGCTACCCCACGCAATCGACAGCGCTCCGGTAATCGTGCCGATGTCACCGTAGCCGAGGTGCAGGTCACGCGCGATAACCGGGAAGAGCGTGGAAATGAGGTAGCGATCGATGCCGACCAGCCCGAATCCAAGCGCCAGGACCACTACGGACCGCATTTCTCGGGAAGCGGCGGCAGGCGGAGGCGGGCTGAGGTTCATGGCTCGGTCGGCGCGCGCAAGAGGTGTGGTGCTGCAGCCGGGACACGCTCACAGATAGACAGCCGCATCCCGCAGGAATTCGTCGCTCGGCGGAGCCAGCAGGCACGAGCTCGCGAAATCAATCGGGGGCTCGAGGATCGGATTGCAGCCATGAGTGGCCCCAGATGGTACGGTATACGCCGGTGGCGCCTCGACCACCGCCCGGAGCCGATCGGTAAACGACTCATACCAGAGCTCGCACATGCGGTCCCACTCATGCACCCACGTTGCCCGCGGGAGACCTCGCCCTCAGCGGCCAGATTCCTGCCTGCGACAGCGCCTCCTTGCTCCTGAACATCCGGAATGTCGGCTGTTTCGTCTCGAGAGCTCCAGTGCCCTGACCAGCATCGCCGCACCGCGCCGGCCGGCCGGTAGACCCCTGCGTACGGGGTCAACCCGCCCCGGATCGCGACCGCCCGGTCCCACTCGATAAGAAGTCCGTCCCGCCGCTCGATCCGGGGATGAAAACCCGGATGCCCGCCGAGGCTGGGGCGCACCGTCTTGCGATACGTCCGGCCGAGGTTCTCGCTCATGCGGCACACCCCTTTGGGCGATGAACGCGAACAGCGGCCCGGCGCGGATGCCCGTCGGCCGACCCGTCAGCCGATATGACGATAACGGGCGTTGCGACCCTTGCCGTCGACCGAAAGATCGGTGAACGGATTGCGCTTGCGGTCCGTCACCACCCGATACAACGAATACAGCTGCGGCAGGAATACTTCCCAGTTGCCGACCTCCTGGGCGGCATGCGCCGCCCAGATGTTGCCGTCCTCCACCGTCTCCTTGCAGCGCGTGCCGATCCCGGAGGACTTGCCGATCACCCCCGCATCGCTCGCCTGCCACTGATGGATGCGATAACCCATCGGATCGCCCTTCTCCATGGCATCCCGATCGAAGCCGAGTCCGGCGGCGATGATGACATGCTCGTAGCAGATGACGTCGCGGATTTCCGGAGCCACGTCGGCGAGCTTCTCGAACCGGATGAAGATATTCTGCCGCCGCCCATCGTCCCAGGTCTGGGGTGCGTTATGGATGGCGCCGAGCGGATTGCCCTGCACCACCGGCACCGGCCACTCCAGGGCTTCGTGCTGCTCCGGATGCCAGAGCATGAAGCCCTTCTCCATGTTGTTCCAGAACCAATCAATCATCCGGGCCGTGACGGCATCGAGCGACCAGTCGATGTGGGTTCCGAGCGCATCGTGCGAGACGGTGTAGTTCATGACAGCTCCTCGGTATCTGATGTCGAACCGGACACCGGCGATGCGGCATCCAGACGGTAAATTGGCCTGTAGCCCCTGATATGCGCCGCGCACGCCGTGGCGCGCGCGGCGGGTTCGTGCGCGCGTCTCAGGCCGGCGGAATGCTCCAGTCCCGATACCCCTGCGCATCGATGCGCGCCTCCAGGCTGTCCGGACGCAGGATCGCAGGAGCGGGGCTGAGCTCCCCGGAGGTCACGAAATCGTAGACGACCCGTTCCATCGTCACCATGGAGAACGTGCTGCTTACGTCGATCAGCGGCGCCATGCGGCTGCGGATCAGATCGACGAGTGCCTTGTCGTCTCGCAGGCGGGCGAGACCCATCATTCCGTCCAGCCAGATCTCCTCCATGCCGGCATACCCGCCGTATCCGCCGTGTTCAAACAAGGTGCCCTTGAACACCTCCGGTGGCAGCCGGTCCTCCATGTTCTGGACATACTTGCGGATGAGACCCCTGGCGCTCGCCGCTTCGAGAAACACCGGAGCGTAGTCCTCGGTCCAGCGACGCTGGAACTCCTCGAGCGGGATCCGGGGGTGCTTCCTAAACCAGTGAATCAGCTTGAGCCCGCCCGACTTGAAATCCGGCCGCTGGAACAACACTCTGCCGCGCGCCAGCTCAAGCACGAATTCCTTGTCTCCGAACTGATGGGGCTGCATGCGCTGCACGTAGGACTCGGCGGTCAGCGCTTCGAGGAAATCCTCGTAAGTCTCCAGCCAGTGGTCGGCCATGTTGTCCCATTCCATGGGAGACAGCGGATACACCAACATATCGTCGGTGACGCCGGAGACGCTGAAATGCTGCACATAGCGCCTGAACACTCTCATCGGCGCCGGCGTGGTCAGCATCAGCGCGACATGGATATTGCCCCATTCGTAGAAATAGCGCTCCTGGGTATCTTGCCGCCTGCGTCGGCCACATATCAGGAACTTCAGATACTTGGTATCGTCTCGCATCGACTCTGACTGCATGGTGACAAAACCGACAATGTCAGGAATTTGGCATGATGAACGACCAAGGGGAGGCCTCCGTGGTCGGCGGCACCTGCACGTGGATCAGGGAGGGTCCGCGCGAGGCGAGCGCCCGGTGCAGCGCCGGACGCAGCGCGGCCGGGGAATCGACCCGGTAGGCCTCGACGCCGAAGGTCCTCGCCAGGTCATGAAAGTCCGGGTTGAGCAGTCGCGAGCCGATCTCGTGCCCGCCGAAGCGCTGCTGCTGATCGCGGCGCACGTTCTCGAAGGCGGAATTATCAAAAACAATCGTGACCACGCCGATGCCGTACTGCACCGCGGTGGCCAACTCCGGCATGGCGAACATGAACCCGCCGTCCCCGGTGATCGAGACCACCGCCCGCTCAGGGTGAGCAACCTTCACACCGAGCGCACTCGGGAACCCGAAGCCGAGTGTTCCCTGGTATCCGCAGCTGACGTAAGTGCGCGGTTCGTACACCGGCCAGCCGAAATTCGAAGTGAACCCCACCTGCGAAAGTTCCTCGACCAGAAATCCATCCTGAGGCAGCACCGCGCGGATGACATCCAGGTAGTCCATCTGCGGCTGCACTCGGCGGACCTCGACGGCTGCCCGCTCCTTGGCGGCCGCAATCCTGCCGGGATCTCCATCGGCGAGGTACTCTGCAGGCTCGAGCGCCGCCACCAGCGCCCGCACGCCCGCCTCGGCGTCGGCGAGCAGCGGCCCGTCGGTATCGAGCCGGTCCATCTCGGCCGGGTCGATGTCGATGCGGATGAGTCTGCGGCCGGGCAGCGCTCGGTGCGCTTGCATCATCGAGCCCCAGCGCATGAAAGGGATCTCCAGGCGCGTGCCGATGCCGATCATCAAATCGACCTCGCCCCACAGGTGCCACGCCGCGGCCATGTTGACGCCGAGCGGCTGATTCTCGCCGACGATGCCGCGGCCGCCGCGGAAGGCCACGACCGGTGCCTGCAGGCGCAGCGCGAGCGCCCGCACGGCGCCCGCAGCATGTTGCGCGCCGCTGCCGGTGAAGATCATCGGCCGATGCGCCTCGCGGATCAGCTGCACACACCGGGAGAGCTGCGTCGCCTCGGGCGCCGCCGACGCCGCCACCTTCACCGCGCCGCCCGGGGCGATCTGCGCCGACTCCGCCAGTGTGTCCCAGCACACGGATACCGCCGCCGGTCCCTGCCGCCCGTTGAGTGCCGCGCCGATCGCCGCATTGATTGCCGCCGGCGCATCCCCGGGGCGCTCGATGTGCCGCGCGTGCCGGGTGAGTCGCTGCAGAATGCCGAGCTGGTCGGGCAGCTCATGCAGGTGTCCGCGGCCTTTACCCTTGAAATCCGAGGGCACCTCCCCGGTGATGCACAGCGTCGGGGCACACGCCCCATACGCGGTGCACATCGCCGCCGTCGCATTGAGCACCCCGGGCCCCGGTACCGGCGCATACACCCCCAACCTGCCGCTCGAGCGGGCATAGCCGAATGCCATATACGCCAGCGTTTGCTCATGCCGTGCGCCAATCGTGCGGATCTCCCCGCGACGCCGGTACAGCGCATCGAACAGCGGGTAGGTCTGCGCACCCGGCAGACCAAACACCGTGTCGACTCCGTTAGCGATCAGGGCGTCGACGATCGCTTCCCCGGTGGTTCTCTGGCTCATGTGTCAAACCGGCTTTTCTGTTGGTCCATTCACTCCCCAGGGCATTACATCGCGCCGAGCGTGCTGGTCAGTCGCTCGATCTCCGGCCGTCTCGGCAACAATCGCGGCACACGGCCCGGCAGCGAGCGACTACGGACATCGGGCATGGCATCACCGTCGAGTTCCGCTGCGGCTTTGCGCAGCTCGCCGATGAACCAGCGTTCCACGCTGTGATCAGCCGTTTCGCGACGCCACTGCATGATGTAAGAAATCACCGGCTCTGCGCCATACACATGTACACGCCTCAGCGGCAGAACCCTCTCGAACAGGGCCATTAGCCCCTCCGGAACGGCCGCGACATACTCCGTGCTCGCGACGCAGGAGGGTATCGCGAGCAGCGGCAGACTCATCGCGGGCGCCGTCGTGAGGCCCTCGGGCTCGAAGCCGGCCACGAGCCTGTCGGAGGGCACCACGCGTGGCCTGGCCAGGAATTCCTCCCAGGTGAGACGGGCGGCGCATCGGTTGCGTGTGCTGGCAATGTAGGCCACCGGCTCGCTGAACAGCACGCAGTGCGGATGGCTCGGCTGGCTGTTGCCACGGGTCGGCAGGATCAGCACATCGGCCTCGCCCCGGTCGAATTGCTCAGGCTCGCTGGCCGGGACGTGGGCAATCGTCACGTTCGAGGCGAGCGCGGCGAGCCTGCGCACGGCCCTGGTCAGGAATACCAAGGCAATGTAGTCGCACGTCATGACCCCGAATTCCCGGCCCGAGGAGGCCGGATCGATATCCGGCCGCGCCACGACGATTGAGCGCATCTGGGCGAGCGCGGCCTGCAGCGGGCCGAGCAGCCCCTCGGCGAAGGGCGTCAAGGCAAGCGCCCGACCACGCCGCACCAGCAGCGCATCCCCGAAGTGCTCGCGCAGCTCCGCCAACGCATTGCTGACGGCCGGCTGTGTCAGGTGCAGCCGCTCGGCGGCGCGCGTTGGCCCCCTTTCCACCAGCAGGGCCTCGAGCTTGATCAGGTAGTTGAAGTCCAGGTATTTGTTTCGCATGCGTGCCAGTCTCTGAATGATGCGCTACGGATCACTTTCCCTGAGCACCCGCGCTGGGCAGCTGCAGTCGCTTTTCCGTTTCGGCGACATCGGCAAGCGGCAGCTGCAGCGCCTGGGCGAGTGCGGCGGTGCGCTCCACCAGGGCGATGTTGCGCGCCAGCACGCCCTTGCGCAGGTACAGGCAATCCTCGAGACCGGCGCGAGCATTGCCCCCGAGCGCGAGCGCCATGGCCGTCAGCTCCAGATTGCTCTTGCCGATCGCGATGATCTGCCAGATGCACCTCGACGGCAGGCGGCGCACCATCATCATCAGGTTGTCGGGCGTCGCCGCCATGCCGCCGCGCACCCCGAGCACGATGCTGAACTGCAGCGGCTCGGCGAGCAGTCCCTCCTCGTACAACCGCAGGCACGCATCGAGGTGCCCGGTGTCGTAGATCTCCAGTTCCGGCTTCACGTCGAGTTCGCGCATGCGAGCGGCGAGCCGCCGGACCCCATTCGGCGGATTGAGGAATTCTCCCTCGCCGAAGCTCATCGAGCAGGGATTGAGAGTCGCCATGCGCGGGCGCAGCTCCACCAGCTTCTCGCGCTCCTCGAACGGGACCGTCAGGCCCACCCCCGTCGACATCTGGATGAGGATCGGGCATTTCTCCCGGATCAGGTCCATGACCCGCCGGGCGATGCCGAGATCCGCTGTAGGACGCTGATCGGCATCGCGCAGGTGAATGTGCGCCACCGCCGCGCCCGCCCGGTAGGCCGCGTGGACATCGTTCGCGATCTCCTCGGGCGTGGTGGGCAGATGGGCATTGTCCGCCTTGGTGGCAATGGGTCCGGTAGGTGCGACGGTGATGACGATGCTCATGATGGGTGCGATATCGCGCTGTGGAGTGATTGGCTGCCGGGCGCTCCGGCGCTGAGAAGTTCGTCCAGGTGCTGCGGTGGGCTCAGTCCTGCCGCAAGGCTCGGCAGGACGGCTTCGTGGATCGCGAGAGTCAGATCGAGGCCGACGTAATCGGCATTCTCCACCGGTCCCATGACCGCAAGACGCAGCCCGATGGTCCTCAGGGCGATCAAGTCGACCGTCTCGGCGGCGCACATTCCGCCCTCGACCAGGGCCAGGGCTTCCCGCCAGAGCGCACAGCGCAGCCGGCGCGCGATCCCGCGATCTGCTTCCGACAGCGGTGGGCCTGCTGCCGGCGCACCGTCGTCCGCCGCGCGGCCCAGGCGTCTCTCCAGGTGCGTCCGCAGACGCTCGGCCGCGCGTTCACGCGCGCCCGGTGGCCACAGCAGCAAGCCCCGATCGGTCTTCGCCCCCAGTTGACCCTCGGCCACTTTCTCACGCAGCAGCCGTGCCGGCCGCGGGTCGCTGTTGAGCCCTGGAAGCGTGTCGGTGAGTTCACGGGCCACCTCACTCGCACCCGCGCGGCGCATCTCGGCAATCGGACCCCGAACGGCGAGTGATACGCCGAGCGTTGCCGCCACGATCCGGTCCACCGATTCAGGTGTACAGGTGCCCTCGGACACGAGCGCCAGGGCTTCGCGCCACAGCGCGTGCTGCAGCCGGTTACCCACGAATCCCGGCACGTCGCGCTCGACGCGCACAGGAGTCTTGCCGAGCGCAACCAGGAACTCGACGGTACGCTGCATGACCTCCTGTGTGGTTCGCTGTCCACGGATGACTTCGACCACCGGGATGAGTTGCGGGGGATTCCACCAGTGCGTGCCCAGAGCGCGCTCCGGGCGGGTCGTGAGCATCGCGATCTGCGTGATGGGCAGGACGGAAGAGTTGCTCATGAGGATCGCGTCGGGATTCGCGGCGTCGAGGCGCGCGAACACCTGCCGCTTGACCAGCAGATCCTCGACGATCGCCTCAATCACGATGCCGGCCTCCCGAGCCGCCTGCTCGAGCACGGTCTGCGCCCGCACACGTGCGGCGGCTGCGGGGACCGCGCTACGGAGTGCTGCGCAGGCCTGCGCCAGCGCAGCGGCATTCGTATCGTGCAGCATCACCGGGAAGCCCGCGCGCAGAACCATCTCCGCGATGCCCCGCCCGAGCAGACCCGTGCCAATGACGGCCACCGGAGTCATTCCTGACTGCCCTGCCGATGCCGAACTGTCGCGCACGCTGCTCACCGGGCTCATCCGGCCGTATAGCCGCCGTCCGCATAGAGGATATGCCCGGTGTAGAAATCCGATGCGCGCGAGCACAGAAAGAGCAGCGGACCGGCGAGGTCCGCCGGCTCGCCAAGTCGGCCGAGCGGCACCCGGGTCAGGAAGCCGGCTCGCGCGCTGCGGGCCTTCTCGTTGTCCTCGAACATCCAGGCGGTGAGCGGCGAGCGAAACACGGTCGGCGCGATCGCATTAACCGTGATGGCGTACTTGCCCCATTCGCAGCCGAGCGCACGGGTGATGCCGTCGACAGCCGACTTCGAGGCGCAATAGGCCGAATAGCCGGCCGGATGGCCGAGCAGTCCGCGCGCCGAGGAGGTGAGCACCACCTTGCCGCCGCGGCCCTGGCGGATCATGTGCACGCCGGCCGCCCGGGCCATGAGCCACGCTCCGGTGACGTTGGCCTCCATGACCCGGGCGAAGCGCCCGGGCGACATCTCGACGATGCTCGACACATCGTTCATACCGGAGGCCACCACGAGGATATCGATGGCGCCGAAGCGATTCACCGCCGCTGCGGCGATGGCCTCGGCGTCGGCCTCGGTATTGGAGCGGCGCGCAATGACCTGCACATCGGTCGCGTGCGAGCGGCACGCCCCGGCGAGCGATTCGAGCTCGCCGGCCCTGCTGGCCGCCAGCGTCAGCTTCGCGCCGGCAGCCGCGAGTGTGCGGGAAGCGAGCGCCCCGAAGGCGCCGGACGCGCCGACCACGACCGCGCTCCTGCCCCGGATATCAAACAGCGCGTGGGGTTCTTCAAATCCGCCGGCCATTGCAGTGTGTCCCGCTATTTCTTCGGCGGATAGGGCATCACCACCAGGATGGTGGCCACTTCGTTGCCCGGATTGGTGAGCGTGCGCTCCACGTTGGGGCCGATGCAGACCGAGTCGAACGTCTGCAGGACCCGATCCTCACCCTCGGCACTCACGCGGATGCGGCCGGCAAGCACGACATACACCTTCTCCAGCGGCGATGCATCCGGCCCGGCGCCTCCGCCGGGCAGGATGTGCGACAGACCCACCCAGAAGTTCCTCGGCCCGCCTTCTTCGAAACCCTGCAGGCGCAGCGCCTTGACGTCGAAATGGTTGGGCGCCTCGTACGGCTGCGCGCTCTCCAGGCTCTTGACGTGCATCACTCAGTCCTGTCCGGTCTCGATGCGGTACTGGCCGCT
>JAPTUI010000488.1 GCA_028067895.1 Pseudomonadota bacterium
AGCGCGCCCGCGTCCGAACGTGCATCGACGACAACCTTCGATATAGCGCTCGGCTGCGATCCGGCCAGCACCGCACCGCTCACCACGGGCAGCGTGAGCGCTACGGCCGCCATCTGTGCCCATCGGCACCGCGGTCGTCTCTCGCTACGCATTCCCGTCCACCGCAGTCCCCGACTGCGCAATCCCTCCCGTCCGCAGGTCGGCGGCCGCGCTGATCTGTATGTGTTCTGCCGCGACATCGTGTACCTCCAGGGCGCGAGCGCCCATCAGGCACGATGAACGGCACAAGCGGGAGGCACACGACGCCTCTCACTCGCTGCTCGTGCGCCCCCGTGCCCAATCGCCACACCTAGTCAGTCAGGGACTCAGTACCGCAGGCTCATGGAAATGCCCACCTCCCGCAGCGAGGTGCTGGCGATCCAGCCCGACACTCCGCTGACCGCCCCGTTGGGAAACGCCGGATCCACCCCGGCCGGTACGAACGCCGGGCCCCCGAACAGCGTCACCGGCTGATGCGCATTGTTGAGGTCACGTCCGTACAGGTCAACCGACCAGCGATCATTCATGCTGCGCACGCCGATGCGCGCCCCGACCATCCAGTGTGCCGGATACACAAACCTCGGATCGGGACTCGGACCCAGGCGTAGCTTGGACTTGTAATCCGCAGTCGTTCCGACGAAGGCCATCAGCCTGCCGAGCGGAATCGTGTATTCCGTGGCCAGCGTAAACTTGTCCCGCGGCACGTTGACCAGCTGCATGCCGCCCATCGGTAGCGTTGTATTCGCGCCCACCAGAGAATTGGGATTTTCGCCCTGGTAGCCCGGCGGATAGACCGCCTTGTCGTAGATATAGCCGGCCGTCACCTGCCAGTGCGGCAGCGGCCGCGCATCCGCGTTCAGCTCGACACCCTTGGTCGTGACGTTCACCGAGCTCGGCACGCACTGGAGCGAGCCGAACGGAGTCAGATAACAGGTCTGCCCCTGGTAGTTGCGCACCTTCTCGTAGAACAGATCCCCCGCCACCGACAACCTATTCTCCCAGGTCATCCCCTTGGCCCCGATCTCATACGACGTGGGCACCTCCGCCGGGATGAGGGCGCCGGGTGTGGCTGCCGTGGCCGCCTGGGCTTGAGGTCCCACATAACCCCGGGTTGCCGTCGCATACGTCGTCCAGTTTCGGTTGATCTCGTACCGCACGCCTACAGTCCCCGAAACATTGTGCGCCACCAGGGCCAATGACGCGGCCCCTACGTTATTAGGCGCGAACGGCTGCAGCCCCAGGGGCGAATCGAAATCCGTGACTGTCTCGTAGGTGTAGCGCAGACCGCCGATGACGGAGAACTTGTGGGTCAGGTGATACGTCAGCTGTCCATACGCCGCCGTCTGCTTCATGCTGGTTTCCGTGTACGGATCCGGCGATCCGACCTCTCCAGGCGGGTTGAAGGGAAACGTGACGTAGGAAAACTCCCCGGGGGAATTGTACCCGAGAATGGTGTAACTGTTGTAAAACAGCCCGGCGGTATACCCGAGCTTCTCGCCGGGATTCGACACCACGGTAAACTCCTGCGAGAACTGGTCTTGCGCTCCTCGCCGACCGATGGTGTAGATCTGCGGGATCTCCTGCGGCTCGGCCTGGATATCGTTGGACCACGGACCGCTTTCATCGCGACGATACGCGGTAATCGAGGTGAGTATGCCGCCGCGGAAATCATAGCCCAGTTTGACGGCTAGACCATAATTGGTATCGCTATACACCTGGGGATGATTTTCGCACCGCGCCTGATTCGCAAATCCCGGCGTGATACCGCATTGGGCAAGCTCCGCGGTCAGCGTCGGATCCGCATAGACGTAATTGAACGACGCCAACTGCGAGTCACCCGTCGGGCCGTGCTGCACTTCCCTCTGCAGATCGGCTATGACATTCAACTTCAAATTCCTGGAGATTTTCCACAGGTAGCGTACCCGTCCGGCATAGTTTTCCGCCAGACCTTGCCTGTGGGTGAAGGCGTTGTACTGAACGCCTCGGTAGTTGTCCATCATCATGGCTACGCGCAGGGCAGAATCCGCAGTCAGCGGCAGATTGACCATGCCCTCAATCGTGCGCTGTCCGAACTCCGAGCCTGCCGTGCCCTTGTGCGCATAAGACAGATGCCAGTCGGTCGCGAACCGTTTCGGATCCGGCGCATTGGTGGTGATGACGATCACGCCGGCGGAAGAGCCAAGGCCATAGAGGGTCACCTGCGGGCCCTCGAGCACCTGGATACTCTTCACGTCGAACAGGTCACTGATGTTCACGTTGCCCTGCTCGACTCCGTCGACGACAATGCCGACCGCGCCCTGCGCGGAATTGGTAAATGACTGCGTACCGATACCCCTGATCATCGCGCCGCCACCGGGGCTGCCAAATGCCTGCGCGATATCGAGTGCGGGAGTCGTCTCGCTCAACGTCGTGATGCTGGTGATGTGCTGCTGGCGCAACTGCGCGCTTGACAGGACCTCTACCGCTTCCGGCACGTCGAGCAGAGACTCGACCCGCTTCTGAGCGGTGACCACGATCTCCTGCAGCTCGGTCGAAGGGATGGTCTGACGCGGACTCGGGGGCGCAGTACGGGCCTGGGCGACGGCATCTCCCATGATGGCCAGGCAGGCGATTCCTCCGGTGAGCAGCGTGAAGCAGGTCTCTTTCATCGATCCCCCTCGTCAAAGTAGATAATGATAATTGTTGAAGCCGATCGATCCCCGGGGCATCATGTGCCGGCCGAAGCGCAACACGGGACAATCCCGCACCGACATGGACGACTGCCACGGAGCAGCGCTCAACCGACAGTTAGCGCCCGCCCCTCCTGCATCGAGCAGCTCTTCAGCACGTACCGCCGATCGTCCCGTGGTCCGAAGAGCGGTGTCCGCGCGCTAAGCCGCAAGGCGCACGGACCGGCCGCGCAATGCTCTGAAGAGTGTGCGCAGCCGCATCGCTGAAGTGTGATCTACTGTGATGCCCGGCGGCCCGCCCATCTCTCGATATGTCTGCAGCTCTGCCGGGGAATCTAAAGCACATCGCGTTTTCTCGGAAATAATAAATATTCGGGATGTTTATAAAGTTAATTTATTATGGAATCGGAGCGCTCTGATTGTCATGGGAACGAGCCACCGGCAGCCCTGCGGGCGCACATGGCTCACTAACATCTTTACCGATCGTCATCTGTGGCGCTCAGCACGCTACGCAACGCCGAAGGCATGGGCCGCTCACCTGATCCCGGCTCGCGCCTCCCTCACGGGCACGCCGGAAGGCCGCGCGAGGCGGCGGCCTGGGTCACTTACGGTCCCGGCAAAATGTGACCGAGATTCAAGGAGTCCCTTTTGATGATCCGATGGTACAGATCGGCCACCACGTGCAGGACAGTCAGAATGAACAATAACCACCACGCCAGGAACATGTGTACGCCCCAGAACCAGAGCGCCATCTGGGGCGGAGCGCAAGCCGCACGGGCAGCGGAATGACCCCGAACGTCCGCACCGGCCCGCCGTGCGTCGGCGCGGCACATACCGCGCCTGAGTCCCCCTCAGCGCGCGCTGCGCGCGTGACGCCTCTCCCGCTGCTCGGAGTACCATTCGGCGAGATCGAGGCGCGTCCTCCAGGGGTCGGCCTCCGGAACCGGTCCGCGGCCCGTGAAGTTCATCAGCCGGTCGGTGCGCGCGGTATAGCGCGGCCAGGGCGGAAGGCCCTTCGGGTCCGGTTTGCCCGTCTTGGCAAACGCCACCCAGTAGGCGTGCATCTGCCGCGCCACACGCTCGTCCTGCGCACTGGTTCGCTCGCCGGAGTACGCCCGCACAGTATCGAATACATACGGGATCTCCGAGGCATGCATTGCGCCGAGCTTGCCGAGCGGCGTGTGACGGATAGAGGTCGCGACGTAGGAAAACCGATATTCGTACACCGGCTGACCGCGGGATGACAGGTCATGCGCGATGGCACGCGCCGGTTCGATCATCGTCAGTGCGCCGCCGACCCGCCAGGCAGCCTGCTGCAGCGTCAGCCGCCCGCTCGGATCGAATGCGGCACGTGCCTGCGCGGCCCTCGGGCCAAACATCGCAAACAGAGCGTGGATGGATTTCGCCTGCAGAAAGCCGAGGTCGCCGCTGTTCGCCCCGAGCATCACCGGCACGTGATTGCCGAAATCCGGGTGCTCGGCGTACACATGGGTCGGTTCTCCCTCGTACAGCCCATCGAACCGAATTGGCCCCCCGACGTAACCGTTCTGTTCCGCTGCCGTCATCGTCGCCATGTTCAACCCGTCGACCAGCCGGGAGGCCGGCAGCTCCCGGAGGCGCGCGAGGGCGAGCACGCCCTGTCCCAGTATGCCGAAGCGACGGGCGAGCCTCACGCCCATCGCCTCGGCGCTCGACGGCGATCCGGTGAGCGCGCGTGCCGGAAAGAGCGGCCGTCCGCCGCCGGACTCGATGATGGCCCGCTGGAACAATCCGACCGCGAGCGGACTGATCAGCAGATTGTTCACCGACATTCCACCGGCCGACTCGCCGAAGACGGTGACGTTGTGCGGATTGCCGCCGAAGGCCCGTATGTTGTGCTGTACCCACCTCAGAGCCGCCAACTGGTCCATGAAGGCATAGTCGCCGAGCATCTGGCCGCGATCCTGGCGGGTGAGTTCCGGAAACGCGAAGAACCCGAAGTTGCCCAACCGGTAGTTGAAGCTGACCAGCACGACCCCATCGCGGGCGAACCGCGTCCCATTGTATACCGCCGGGGAAGTTCCGCCGTTGACGAAGCCACCGCCGTAGATCCACACCATCACCGGCAAGCGGTACAACGAGGCGCCGCGGGGTCGCCAGACGTTCAGGTACAGGCAGTTCTCCTGCGGCACCGTCCGCTCCGGTGCCGCATCGCCCGGGAAAAGCACCTGCATGCAGTCCGGACCGTAGGCGAGCGCCGGACGGACCCCGTTCCACGGCCTCACCGGCTGCGGCGGCGCCCACCTCAATGCGCCCACCGGCGGTGCCGCATACGGCATGCCCTTGAATGCGATCACGCCGCGCTCGATCTGCCCGCGAACGAGTCCCCCCTCGATCCGCGCCACCAAGGGATAGCCCACGGTCCGGGCGTGAACCGGTCCCAGCGCCACAGCCGCCGTGAGCGCCACCAGGATCGTGCCGCAGGTTCTCAAGCTTCGCAGCCGCCCGAGCAGCCGGTCTTTCGCGCTCATCGCGAGTCCTCGCAGGTCAGGAGTCAACGGGGGAACGCCCCACGCCATCGCATCGTCCTGTGCAACTGGGCAACGGTTCATCTTATCAGCACGTGCCGCCGTAAGCACACGCGACACTATGCCGCGGCGTCGGAACGACCCATCTCGCGCAGCGTCGCGATTGTGCCAAAGGCCTCAACGCCTTCGCCGACACGACCGTCCGGTATGGCAACCACGACCCACGGCCGCTGCGGGTCCGCCACGGTGAGCGGACAGTCAAGTTCATGCGTGCTTCCCGAGCCCAGGCGCACTGTCAACTGAGTGTCTGGAACCCGGCCGTTGCTCACGCGCAACACGATCTGCCGGGTGCCGACCCCACGCACCCGAATTCGTAGCTGTACCACCTCCGCCGCGACCCGGCCTCCGGAAATCTCCAGATCGATCGCTCGTGAGGGATCGAGGTTCATTCGATATCGTGCACCGTCGAGCAGCGACAGCTCTCGCTCGAAATTGCCGTAGCGAAACTCATAACGATCCGCGGGCAATTTCAGCTCGAAGTCGCCTTTATGCACCACGGTGATCTCGCCCGTCGAGATCCGCCGCAACCGTGCGCCCTGTGGCGCGACTCCCGCGACGCTCACACAACCCGGCACCCGGGCAAGGTTGGCCGCCCATCGGGCGCTCGAGAGCACCCAGATTTCCTTGTAGGGAAACACCGCGTTGTTTCCCCAGGCCGGTGCGTCGTTGCGGTAGCAGTTCATGCCCACTGCGGCACCGCCGACCAGATTTGGCAGTGAGACCGTGAAATTCTGCCACCAGTGGTAGCCCACTCCGTAAACCAGCGAGCGGGAAAAGGGATTACCGCCGATTTCCCACTGCAGCTGGCGCGAGATGAGATCCGAAAGATCCGCTCGCCTGCGTCCCTGCGCTGCCGCGGCGAGCCCCAGTGTCTTGGTGAGGTGCACGCAACTGGCGCCGTGCCTAACATGATCGGTCCACAGCGGGAAAACACGCAGACGCTGTCCCGGAGACAGGTAGGTTGCCGCCTCATACTGCTCACGCATCTGCTGCCGGATCAGGCTCTGCGTCACGGGACTCGGGTAAACCGCATCCGGCCCCGTCCACGGCTTTTCCGCCAGGAGATCCGCCGGAATGGGCGCCTCGAGATCGCTCTGTCGCCAAACCGCCGCCGGCACCAGATCAAACGGCGCCGACACCCGCGAGCCCGTGCGACAGAAGTACTCCGAATAGGCGAGCAGGCCCGAATACCAGTGGATCCATTCCGGATGGTCCGGCAGCTCCTCGCACAGCGCCTGGTAGGCGAGCAGCGCTCCCTCCTCGAAGCTGTTCGGAGCCCCGCTCGTGCGCTGCAATTCATGAAGGATTCGGGTGCGGGTCGCGTCAGAATAGAAATAGCCCGTGACCGCCGCATTGTCGACGAAGCGAAACTCCTGCAGATCGAGCACCCAGCGTGCGAATCGCACCGCTTCCTCGGCGTAGCGCGGCTCATGGGCGCTCCGATAGAGTTCCATGGCGGTCAACGCGATATATCCCGCTTCATTCTGCCACGGCACGTGCTGCCAGTTCGGCACCGCCGGGCTGTCCACCGGTGGCCCCGGCCTGTCACGCAGCACCGAGGCGAAATCCTCCTCGGCCGCACGAAGCAGCGTTGCAGCAAGGTCCGGATCGTCTTTCAACACCGCGCGCGCCCCCCGTGCTTCCGCCAGTGCCGCGGTCAGATTCTTGAACGTATTCGAGCCGACGTTCTGCTGCACCACATCCCCCAAGGTACCCGGAACCGTATCGGTAAAATAGCTGTATTCGCCCACCAGACAGCGCAGCCCTGGACCGAACCTCATCCGAAGGATCCACTCAAGGCCCCAGCGCGCCTCTTCCAGGGCGCGCGCCGAGAGTTCCGGGTCGCAGACGCTAAGCGCCTCCGACAGATCGAGCAGGGCGCACACCGACAGCGCCGTGTTCTCCGGATGTTGCGTCAGATTGGCGGCATCGTGCCATCCGCCACCCACGACACGCCTGTCTCCCTTGTATTCCACGAACACATTGCAATGACACGCATCATGAGCGCCCGGAACCGCAAAACCGCAGCGCAGCCCGTAGTACGCGTTGAGAGTTGCCTCCACGAGCGGGCGCCACGGCCGCTCATTGATCACAAAGGACTCGCTGTGCGCCTGATCGGACCGAAGCCGATAGCGGCCGGTCCGCGTAACGTCGCTAAAGTCGAAAACCGCATACCGGCCCAGAGCGGTCTGCCTGTCTGCCGCATGCAGCTCTTTGACAACCTGACCGGTCTCCGCATCCAAAAGCGTGACGCTGCGCGGACCGTCGCTGCCCACGAAAGCGAGCTTACGCGCTCCCACAGAATAACCCAGATGACTGAACGAGAAGGACTGCGGCGCGATCTGCCAGCCCTGGACCTGCTCTGCGTCGACCTTCTCGAGGCGAAGCTGGTCAAGATCATAGGTCAATCGGCTTTGCGCCTTGCGGAACGGCAAGCCTGCGATCGGCTGGAACAGTTCGAGTGCAATGACTCGGTCGCGCCGCATCTCCGGGAATTCCCAGACGAGCAGATTCCACTCTCCCTGCTTCATCCCGCTCAGATAATGCACCGCTATCGGATCGCAGGGACCCGCCGGCGCGCCCTCGCAGATGAGCTGCAGGGAAAGACACGTGACCGGATCGCCCATCGGATGCACATAGCACCACAGCGACAGCCGGTTGAACTCGCTCCAATCCTGCGGCTCACTGAAGGGCAGGCGCGCCCAGGCCGCGTACGGCAAGAAATCGAACAAAGGTGCACTACCGCTGAAGGACCCGTTCGGTCGCCTTGAGCTCCGTACGTACCGCAGGTTAAGCTGCTCCGTCGAGAACCGCAACGATCGGCATCCCTGCCTGGCTCGGTCCCCGGTGTAGCTTAGCTGCACCACATCCGATGCCACCCACCCTTTGTCGTGTTCCATGTCATCGATGACGAGCGAGCCCAGCACTCGCTTAGTCAGGTCGAACGCATCAAGGGAATAGCGTAGATCCGGCTGCAGCAGCGCCCGAACCGGCCAGGAATAGCTGGAGGCCGGCGCCACCGCCGAGACCGCCGGAGCCGGCTTCGGATCTGGCCACGCCGCCCGTCCAGGCAACGCCAACAGAGACGCGCCCTGCAACAGTTGCCTGCGTGTCAACCGGACTCCCCTAATCCCATTCTCGTCGGACATATCAGCCCTCTTCGCCTTAGATGAGAATTCGAATCCGGGCCTGCGCCAGCACCCTCCGGATCTGCGCTTGTCGCGGCACGGTGTCTCAGCCCCCCCGCGGACCGCCCGCTGCCAGAGACATCCGCGTGGCCACCTCAAATGACGCAAAGTCCCCTGCCGCAGTGCCGGGCTATCTGCCAGCCTCAACGAATCGGATGCGCCGTATCCCTTCGCGCTCCCACGACCGGACTGAACGGCAGCTGCACGTCACTCAGGACAGGAAAGCCCTCGATGGCCTCAAAGTAGCAGTATGGCACTGATGACTCTGTCGCCCGTTCCCGGACGCGGCCCCCAGAAGGCAGTGCGCGCACCTCCCGAGATGCTTGGCTCGGGCACCATCAAGTCTTGACAAATGCGCGGCGCAGGGCATTCTGCCAGGCATGCGTGAACTCCTTAGATAACAGCGCATCTGGGGCAATGAAATCAAAGGCGTGAAAACCACCGGGAATAACCAGCAGTTCCGTCGGCACCGCTGAATCCATCAGCCGCTTGGCATACTCGATGTCTTCATTCGCAAACAAATCAATCGAACCGACCCCAATGTATGCCGGCGGTAGTCCGGCAAGGTTGCGCACACGGGCGGGCACTGAGCCCGGAGGAACGCTCACGCTACCGGCGGGCTCGCCGAGAAACGCACTCCATCCAAACCTGTTGTTCTGTCGAGTCCAGATGAACTGACCCATGAACCCGGGCACGGAATGAGTCGACCCTGTTCGGTCATCAAGCATGGGGTAGATGAGAACCTGAAGTACGATCGGGACCTGTCTCCGATTTCGCGCGGCGATCGCCAGCATCGCAGCAAGACCGCCGCCGGCACTTTCCCCCATGACGGCAATTCGATCCGGGTCGACACCAACTTCCCGTGCATGCGCGTACATCCAGAGCAAAGCCGCGTAATTATCGTTCAACGGTCCGGGAAACGGCGTCTCGGGGGCGAGCCGGTACTCCGGCGCCACGACCACGCAATCGCAGCCCGCAGCGATGCGCTGAGTGAGTCCTATGTTGCCACGCGCGCTCCCCGCGATGAAGCCGCCTCCGTGAATATGCAGCACCGCCGGTTTGACCGCACCCGGTTCCGCACCAATCACGTAGATGGGCACATTCGGATCCTTGTCAAATCCGGGAATGACACGTTTGACGACTTGCGGAACTCGCCGAACAGGCGTTGCGAAGTCGTTCACCATCGCTCGAAGTTTCGGCAGGTTGGCCCGAGTAATGACCCCGAACCTCCCCTGCTCCGGCAATTTGCGCAAGGCGCCGCGGAACTCCGGATTCACGACCGCCATGGGATTGACGCCATCCACGGAATGCTTCGTCGCGGCCGCCGCTGCGGATCCTGGCAGGCGCGCACCGGCCGCCGCTGCACCGGCCAGAATCATGAAATGTCGTCGCGACAGCATCGAGCACCTCCAAAAAACGCAAGGCGACACTATTTCACCGCTGAGGCAGCTCATTATGGAGCCGCGCGCATGTCCGCTCGAGTGCCCGTTGCCGGATCACCACCGGCAGAATGGCGGCCGCGCCAGCATATTCGCTGCCATTCATTTTATGCGAAAGCGAAGCGCCTGTTCATCACGTGAATTTATAAATACCTGTGCCGTTCATTATTTCCATCTCGAGGCAATTAGAATTACCTTTGGTAACTACTCATGCCCGAACGCTTTCGCTCCATTGGATGAGTGCTTGACAACGTAGGGATTTGACCCTACGCTGTCGTCCCATCTTCAGGAGCGGGCG
>JAPTUI010000288.1 GCA_028067895.1 Pseudomonadota bacterium
ACCCGGATTGAGCCGGGAAGTTGGGCGGACGTCCTCGCCGAGAAGGGACACGACCACACGGGACTCATGCTATCTTCCGGCCGGAGGGGACTGCGGATGCAAGGCAAGTCGGTGTCGCGTAAGCATCAGTCCGACCGAAGAGTTCGTATCCGTTCTAACTAAAATTCCAGTGGGATACAGGGGAGTGGATCGATGCTGACGATCAGAGATCTCTACAAGACGTATCCGAATGGCGTTCGCGCGCTCAATGACGTCTCTTTGGACATTCCCAACGGAATGTTCGGGCTGCTGGGTCCGAACGGCGCCGGTAAGTCCACCCTGATGCGTACGGTCGCGACCTTACAGGAGCCGGACTCGGGCAGCATCAAACTGGGCGATATCGACGTGCTCACCGACAAGGTGGCTGTCCGGCGCGTGCTGGGATACCTCCCGCAAGAATTCGGGGTGTATCCCAAGGTCAGTGCCGAAGCGATGCTGGATCATCTCGCAGTGCTGAAGGGGGTGACACGGCGTGGAGAGCGACGGGAGCTCGTGGCCGCGCTACTGCATCAGGTGAATCTCTACGAAGTTCGAAAACGCAAGCTTGGGGGGTTCTCCGGCGGTATGCGGCAACGCTTCGGCATTGCTCAGGCACTGATCGGCGATCCGAAACTGGTCATCGTCGATGAGCCTACGGCAGGGCTCGATCCGGAAGAGCGTCAGCGCTTCCTCAATCTGCTTGCCGAAATCGGCGAACGAGTGGTCGTAATCCTCTCCACCCATATCGTGGAGGACGTGAGCGAACTGTGTCCACGGATGGCGATCATCGCAGAGGGGCAAGTGCGCTTGGCCGGGGAGCCTCGAGAGACGATTCGTTCACTGGAAGGACGGGTATGGCGGCGGGTGATCGACAAAGCGTCAATCGCGAATTACCGCGCACACATGACGGTATTGTCGACCCGTCTTGCAGGCGGCGCGACGCTGATTCACGTTCTGGCTGAAGGTCGACCAGAAGAGGGCTTTGAACCGATTGCTCCGGATCTCGAGGACGTCTATTTCGGACAGTTGCAGCGGGCGACTGGTGCGAGGGCGACCTGATGTTCCGCGAGATTTACCGCTTCGAACTGCGGCAGCAGCTGCGCAGTCCACTTTTCTGGATGATCGGGTGCCTGTGCGCGGCATTGGCGTTCGCGGCGACTGCCTCCCACTCGGTTCGGATTGGGGGGGATATCGGGAATATCCACCGGAATGCGCCGTTCGTCGTCATCCTCACCTTGAGTCTGTTTTCCATCATCGGTCTGTTCTTGATTCCAATTTTCGTTGCGGGCGCGGCGCTGCGAGACTTCGGGGGAAACACCGCGGAGATGATATTCGCGACACCGCTCACGCGAGGTGCCTATCTCGGAGGCCGCTTTGCGGCCGGCTGGGTCACCAGCGTCCTGGTCCTGCTCGGCGTCGCGATCGGTCTGTGGATCGGCTCATTGATGCCATGGATCGATCCGGCTCGGCTCGGTCCAACGCCGTGGGCGGCATATGCCTGGGCGCTCGCTGTGATCGTGCTTCCGAATCTATTCTTTCTGGGCGCGCTGCTGCTGTTGCTCGCGACGCTGACTCGATCGATGCTCACCACGTATGTCGGGGTCATCGGCTTTTTTGTTCTCAGACTGGTGGCCGCTCTGGCGCTGGGTCGCGGAAACATCGCACATCAGGCGGCTGGGGCGCTTGCGGATCCGTTTGGGCTCGGGGCCCTCCATCTGGCCACGCGATACTGGACGGCGGCTGATCAGAACAGCCGGATTCCGCCGCTGACTGGCTTGCTGATGGAAAATCGGGCCCTCTGGCTCGCGTTCGGCGTCGCATTGTTCGCTGCGAGCGTCGCGCTGTTCAAGCTGGATCGCGAAGGGGTGCGGTGGATTCGACGTCGAGCGACGTCGAACAGTTTGACAGGAAAGATGCTCGCAGTACCGCTGAGCCTGCCGCGCGTGAGCCTGCGGACGGGATTTGGGCCCCGCCTGGTCCAGTTTACGAAACTGGTCGGATTCGACACCGCAGGCGTGTTCGGTAGCACGGCATTCCTCGTGATGCTTGCGTTCGGTCTGTTGAACCTGACCGGATCGCTCATGTTCTCGGGGCAGGCGTTTGGCACGCCCGTGTACCCGGTCACCCACTTGATGGCCCAAGCGATCAGTGGCAGCTACCAGTGGCTGCTGTGGATCATATTGGCTTTTTACGCGGGCGAACTGGTGTGGCGCGAACGCAGCGCGCGAATAAACGAGGTCATGGACGCGTTCCCGTCCCCCGACTGGCTGCCGCTGATGTCGAAGGTCACGAGCCTCGTTGCCGTGATCGTGGTCTTCCTGCTGGCCGGCTCGTTGTACTGTATGGGCTACCAGCTGTTACACGGGTTTCATCACCTCGAGCCACTGCTGTATTTGAAGTTTCTGGGACTCAATCTGCTCTCTTTTGCCTGGTTTGCCATTCTTGCCGTGGTGCTGCAGACGATGGCCAGCAACAAGTTCGCTGGCTATGCGCTGATTCTGGTGTACATCGTCGGGATGATCGCGCTGACGCAGCTTCATTTGGCGGACAACCTGTATCTTCCGGGTAGCGCGCCGGCGGCGCCGTATTCGGACATGGATGGTTTCGGTCCCTTCTGGATTGGAACATTGTGGTTTAGAGCCTACTGGTACTCCCTGAGCGTTGGGCTGCTGGTGGTGGCGGCGCTGTTCTGGACTCGCGGGAATCCGAGCGGTTGGCGCGAGCGCTTAAAGATAGCGACTCAGCGCTTTCGCGCGCCCTCAAAGGCCATTCTGGTGGTGGCGTTCGCAGCGTTTATACTCATCGGGGCATTCCTGTTTCACAATACTCATGAACTGTATCGTTATAAGACACACGATGAGCGGCTGCGGCGTGCCGCGAATTACGAGAAGGACTATCGGAAATACATCGGTCTTGCGCAACCGCGGATCACGGACGTCAAGGTGAACGTTGCAATGTTTCCCGCGCAGCGACGCGTCGATGTTCGCGGCAGTTATACCTTGGTCAACAAGCATGGTCACTCGATAGACCAATTGCTGGTGCAGCTACCGGTTCCCGATACGCGGGAGTTCAAGGTCGATCTATCGTTCCCGTCGCACACCGCGGAGATTGCAAATCCCAAGCAGGGCTTCTATCTGTATCGGCTGGCCCAGCCACTGGCCCCAGGTGCGGCAATGGCTTTTCGATTCCATGAGCAGGTTGCGTACCCGGGCTTTGCCAATGAGCCGGCGGGCGAGCAAATCGTGCGCAATGGAACGTTTTTCGGAAATTGGGTCTTTCCGCATTTCTGTTACGACGTGGGTCGGCAGCTGACCGATAACAACCAGCGGCGCAGATACGATCTTGGTCCCGCTCAGTTGATGCCGAAGCGTTCCGATCTTGCGGCGCGGGCCAATACCTACATTTCGTGTGATTCCGATTGGGTGCATTTCTCTGCTACTTTGTCGACCAGTGCGGATCAGATTGCGGTCGCTTCGGGTCATCTGCAGAGGGAGTGGATGCAGGGCGGGCGTCGCTATTTCCATTATGTACTGAACGCGCCGACGCTTGATTTCTTCTCATTCCAGTCGGCTCGTTACCGGGTCGCTCGCGAGGCCTGGCACCATGTGTCGCTCGAAGTGTATTACACCGGACGGCGTGCCTATGGGGTCGCGCGCACGCTGGCGGCCATGAAGGATGCGCTCGCATACGACACCAAGCACTTCGGACCTTACCAGTTCCGACAGCTGCGGGTCGTCGAATTTCCGGGCTACAAGAGCTATGCGCAGACATTCCCCAATACGATTCCGTACTCGCACCGATTCATGTTGGAGGATTTGCGCAAACCCTCCGATATCGATTACATCACGTACGTCACGGCCCATGAGACCTCGCATGAATGGTGGGCGCACCAGGCAATTGGCGCGAATGTGCGCGGTGCGACGATGCTCAGCGAGTCGCTCGCGCAATATTCGGCGATGATGGTGATGAAGCACCTGTATGGCCCTCTGGCCATGCGCAAGTTTCTGAAATATCAGCTGGATCAGTACTTGGCGGGACGCGCTGGAGAGCGGGTCAAAGAGGAGCCCCTCGCCCGCGTGTACGAGAATCAGGACTATATCGACTACGACAAAGGCGCGGTGATCCTGTACGCGCTTCAGGATTATATCGGGGAGGACAAGGTCGACGCGGCGCTGCGGGCCTGGTTGGATCAGGTTCGTTTTCAGTCGCCGCCGTACACGGATTCGCATGACCTGATCGCCGATTTGCGCGCGCAGGCGGGACCGAAGTATCAGACTCTGATCACCGACTTCTTTGATCGAATCACCCTGTTCGACGACCGCATGGAGTCAGCGACGGCCCGGAAACTCCCCGATGGTGAATATCGAGTGACGATGCATGTTTATGCTGAAGAATACGATGCCAACGGCACGGGCAAGGAGACTCGGACACCCCTGGATATCCCCATAGAGATCGGGGTATTCGCGAAGGCCGGGAATGGCAAGGAGCAGGATGAGAAGCCGCTGTATCTTGCTAAATATCCCGTCCGGGAAGGTCGCAGCGCGATTTCGGTCATCGTGAGCGGCGTGCCCTATCAGGCCGGAATAGACCCGTTCAATGAATTGATTGATAGAGTCAGCAGTGGCCACCGGGCGCTGGTCTCGATCCACTAGTGGCGGTAACAGTCAATCAGGCTCGCGCACATGCTTTTTGCGCAGGCATATTTAGATGGCACGTCGTTCGGGTTCAGGCGGAGCGCAAAAGCGAGGTCGGAAATTTCCGGGAGGCGGTTCTGTGGGTTGATATGAACATCCGACATCGTGGATCATCAGACCGGTTCTAGCAAGAATTGCGGGACAGGGACGTGTGTGTTTGGTCTACCGAGAAGCCTGCCAGTCGCCCGGAATGACTCAAGATAGTTACGGCGAGCATACTGTTGAGAGTCACGTGCCCAAGACTCACGGCCTCGCCAAGTCGCCAGAAGGGAGTTTATACGGCAATGGTTCATGAGGCCGATTTTCTCCCCTTGATTTTGGCGATACAATTCCAGCAAGGTGGTCACCCAAGTTGCAAGCGTTCACCAAGATCCCCAGTACTCCAGGACTTAAGCGGTGTGCGTGGGCCGCCTTGAGCTGCTAACAAGCAGGGGTAGGCCTAGTACAGCCATCGACGAGTTGAGTCGGCCCATCATGATGATTGCATTTCTGATTTGTCAGCTTTACGTCGTTCTTTTTGTCGCGTTGCATGACTGGCTGCCGCTTGGCAAGCTAAATAACCGTGCTGGAATTCGCGCTGTTGACACAAAAACGCAAAGATTGCGAACAACAGCGCTCAGCACATTACCGTTCGCCATTGGTTTGGTTGGTAGCGCTCATTACTTGACCACGCAATTTCCCATGTGGCTAATGTGGCTTCTTTGGATCACGTACGGAGCAGCACTTTACGGAATTCTGCGAGCTTGGTACCTGCCTTACTTGGTTTACAACGACCCGGTACGCGCCACTCGTTATAAACAGAGGTTTGCGGATACACACGCTTTCCTACCGGCGCGCAATGGTATCCGGCCGGATACCTTGCACGTTACTTTTCACGCCGTTGTGCTAGTGCTTATTGCCCTGCTTTTCGGGTTAACTTTTTATGGTCCACTGACTAGGCGTTGAAATATTATCAAAGCGCAAGACGCACGTTAATTGGCTCTCTTCAGCGGCAATATCTGAGTTTGGACATTGAGGTTTCGTGTGCATAAAGCAGCCAGAGTCAAAAAAGGCGATGTAATTCTGGCTTCTATCTCAGCGATTGAATTCATCACCGTGCGTCTCGCATGAAGCTATTGGTCGCGGCGGCGTGTGTCTTGCGGGTGGCGGCAGCGTCAGCATCGAAGCCTCGAGAGTTCACTCACTAGCGCCGGCAGGTGAGTGCGTACCACAGAGTGTCGCCAGAGACGGCCTCAGCCACCAGACGCGGATATACTGACGGATACGACAGGGACGCAATCGCGGTGAACACTGAAATGGAAGGACAATGCGGCGATCCATTCGCGACCACCTGGCGACGGCTCGACGGCATTGATGCATTGCGAGGTCTGGCGATACTTCTCGTGCTGCTGAACCACGTCAATATGCGACTCTTCCTTTCGCATATTGCGTACGGAACCGCGCTGCCGGGTTTGCTGTTCTCGACGCTGGTGTGGAACGGCCAGGCTGGTGTGCAGATCTTCTTTGCAATTTCGGGCTTTCTGATCACCGTCACGTCGGTGCGGCGGTGGACCGAGCTTTCCCGAGTGAGCGTGATAGATTTCTATCGAATCCGCTTTGCGCGCATTGTGCCACTGCTGCTGTTGCTTCTGGTCGTTCTGAGCATCCTTGATCTGATTCACGCGCATAATTACGTCATTTCTGCGAGGACGGGGGGATTGTCCTCAGCACTCCAGGCCGCGTTGACCTTTCGCATCAACGTTCTTGAGGCCCGAAAGGGCTATCTCCCTGGTAGCTGGGACGTACTCTGGTCACTTTCGGTAGAAGAAACTTTCTACTTATGCTTCCCCGTGGTGTGTTGGGCGGTGGGGCGACGAAAGTGTCTCTTCGTGGCAGCGCTGCTGACGTTCGTAGTGCTCGGACCCATTGCTCGCGCCGTTTTAGACCACGGAAACGAGGTGTGGTACGAGTACTCCTATCTCGGTGGCATGGATGCCATCGCGCTCGGAGTGCTCACCGGAATGATCTTCAGTTTCGCGGGCTTCGAGCGATTTCCTTTCCGTCTGGTAGGACTGAGCGGGATCGCGCTGATTGCGCTCTCATTGGTGTTCCGGCGCGTCCCGGCGCTCGTGCATACCGGACTTGAGATGTCGATCCTCGCAATCGGGACCTGCTTGCTGATGACTGCGAGTGCCCGGTCCGGCTGGAGGAGTCCGACGGTTCTCAGGCCCTTGTTGAACCTTGGTCGGCGCAGTTACGAGATCTACCTGACCCACATGTTCGTCGTCTTTGCCCTCTTCGATCTATTCTTGAAATGCGGCCAGCCGGGATACGGGATTTTACCGCTATTTTTGGCCGTCATTGTGGCCGCCGGCGCACTGGGAACGGTGACGGCGCGAGTCTACTCGGAACCTGTCAACGAGATGCTTCGCGCACGGTGGCGGAGAGATCGGAACGGTGTTGCAGTGGAACGCTCTGCTCAGAGCACCGTTGAGGGTTGAAGAGCGGCGCAGATGGGTTGATCGAAATTATGGTATGTCGGCGGTAGCGACGAATGTATGACCGGTGGCGACTGCACGCGTAACTGGGTGCGGCACCACGTCGCATGCCGCCGGGGCCATCAGGGCACCGGTGTTGCTCATCGGTGCCCGGGACGATGCCGTCGTGCTCGTGAGTCGAACCGACGAGATGGCACGTGCACAGAAGGCACAGGGTAAAAGCGGTCACACCTTTGGGCTCACGGCATGGTGGTAATGCCCTGATCCGAAGCGGTGAGAGGCTCAGGGCATTGACGGCCATCGGGGTGTTCTTGCAGCGGCATCTTCATCAGTAGGGCGAGACTTTTCAGCCGCCGCGGTCGCTGCCGGTCGTGGCAGAAATCGCCGTGACGGTTGCCCGGCGGACTCTGATGCGCCGGACCGAACCCGATCCGGTGGGGTCTGCCCCGGTGCGAAGACGGGCTCACACTGCAGTGTGAGACTGTGCGATAGGCGTTTCCCGCGGAGGAGTAGAGCGAGAATGTCGCCCGTGCCACCTCGGCGCGGTGTGTTCGAGGGCTTCCCACGCCACCGGGGGGGGCGAGCAGCGTGATGGCGCGGGCGCTGTGCCGGCGTCCCAGCACTGAGCGCGGATGAGCGCAGCATTGATTTCACGGACTTGAGCGTAAACGTTGCAATCGGCAATCACCGTCCTCGAGTCGTGTCGGACGCATGGCGCGGGAGGCGTCCGTTCGGCGTGCCCCAGAAGCATCAGGGTACGAGTCGATCCGCTGAGGATTTGTCCGAGACAGGTGGGCCCAGCGTCGTCGTGTCGGCGTGGACGGCGTTGCGCCGTAAGCGCGATGCCGAGTACGTATTGCCCGCAATAGGCGGGACGCCGCCCGAATGCAAAGCTGGACCTTGAAGCGTTTCGGGAGCGCAATCGAGCGCTCCGGAACGGTGATGGGGTGGCGCGAAGTCGAAAGGCCACCCGGGGGCAATTGCACCCCCGTGGGGCACATCATCGGTCCGGGGAGCCGCGGCCGTCTCCCAAACGGGTCGCGCGTCGACACACAAGCAAGAAGGACAGGACCTCCGGCGTGATGGCAACCACGGGTCAAGCGAGCGAGCGCGCTTCGGGAACGCGGACGTGGCTTTGGCCGGCACTCACTCTGATCATCGTGCCGTTTCTGCTCCTCATCGGACTGCAGAGTTTCGAGGCGCTCAACCGGTCACCGCAAGCCATTCGCAGCGAGCACCTGGTGACCCATAGCTTCGAGACCATTCTGACGTTGGGCTCGTTGCGAGATGCCATTCAGGATGCCGAGCGCGGTCAGCGCCGCTACCTGCTGACCGGAAACGCGGCATATCTGGCACCCTACGAAGCGGCGCTCAAGCGAGTCCCGCGGCTGCAGGCGCGTCTGCGCGAGCTCACCGCATCTGAGCCGGCGCAGGAGGCGGCACTGACGAATCTGAACCGGACGATTGCGCAAAATATCAATGAGCTAAGACACACCGTTGAGATTTACAACAGCGCAGGACGGCGAGCGGCCGAGCACATCGTGCGCACGAACGCCGGTCTCGATTGGATGCGCAGGCTCGAGGAGCAGATCAACCGGTTCTCCGCCCACGAGAACAGATTGCTGAAACGGCGTCTGGTGCGGGCGGCTGCAGCCGACAAGACCGTACAGCAATATGCGCTCGCCAGTTCATGGCTTGCGGCGATACTCATGATGATGGGAATTGCACTGCTGGTTCTTGCGTTTCGCCGCACTCGAGAATTGCAGCAGGAGATCATGCGACGGGCAGAGAGTTCGGATGCGGCCAACCGGGAACTCGCGCAGCGAAACATCGAGCTGGCGCGCTCCAGCGAGGAGGCCCGCGTGGCACGGGAGGAAGCCCAGCGGGCCGAGCGGACCAAGGGGAGATTTCTCGCCACGGCGAGCCACGATCTGCGCCAGCCGCTGCAGGCCGTCTCGCTGTTGAACGGAGCGATGCGCCGCCGGGCAGTCGATCCGGAACTCATCGATGCGCTCGAGCAGCAGGCGGTCGCCGTGGGCACCATCGGACGGTTGCTGAGTGCGCTCCTTGACATCAGCAAGCTCGAGGCGGGTGTCATCAAGCCGGAGCTCGGCCACTTCTCCGTCTCCGCGCTGTTTGCGACGATGGTGCGAGAGTTCGGCGGCGTGGCGGCGGCGAAGGGACTGACGATGCAGGCGCAGATGCTGGAGCCGAGTATCTACTTCTACAGTGATCTGGGACTCGTCGAACAAATTCTCAGAAACCTCACCTCCAATGCCATCAAATACACGCGCGCCGGGTCGGTTCGGCTGTGCGCCAAGGCGGACTCGACGGGAATCGCGATCGAGGTGATCGATACCGGCGTGGGGATCGCTACGGACCAGATTCGCCATATTGGCGAGGAGTTCTATCAGATCGGGGTTCCGACCAACAGCACGCGCGAGGGCTATGGGCTCGGCATGAGTATCGTGCGGCGCCTGGTCGCGCTGCTGCAGATCTCACTCGAGATCAGCTCCGAGGTCGGCCGAGGCTCGACGTTTGCGCTGCGACTGCCGCAGGGCTCGAAGCCCGAGGTCGTTGCCGAGCGGAGCACTGTGGAGGGGCCAGCGCCGCAAGTCGCTCGGACACGGGCGGCACGCATCCTGTTGGTGGAGGACGATCCGGACGTTCGTAACGCTACGCGTCTGCTGTTGAAGTCCGAGGGCTATGCGGTGGTCACGGCCGCCTGCGGCGACGATGCGCTGCAGATCGCGCGCAGCGCCGGCGCGATCGACCTGCTCGTCACGGACTTCCACCTTGGTGCGAATGAGACGGGAACTCAGGTGATTGCGCGCCTGCGTGAGGAGCGCGGTGTGGCACTGAAGGTCATCCTGATCACGGGTGACACGTCCTCGGCGATCCGCGACCTTGCCCATGACCGCCATCTGCGCATGCTCAGCAAACCGGTCCGCGCCGAGGAATTCCTGCGTCTGGC